>NZ_JBVJCD010000002.1:201384-276869 GCF_055588985.1 Streptomyces sp. NPDC041970 | reverse complement strand
CCCCCCCCCCCCCCTCCCCCCCCCCCCCCCCCCCCCCCCCCCCCCCCCCCCCCCCCCCCCCCCCCCCCCCCCCCCCCCCCCCCCCCCCCCCCCCCGGCCCGTCAGACCTCTTCGACGCTGCTCGGCTCGCGCCGGGACAGGTCGATACCGAGCTCCTCCGCCGCACGGAAGACGTCCTCGTCCGTGTCGCGCATCTCGATGGACATGCCGTCCGAGGACAGCACCTCCACGTTGAGGCAGAGCGACTGCATTTCCTTGATGAGCACCTTGAAGGACTCGGGAATGCCGGGCTCGGGGATGTTCTCGCCCTTGACGATGGCCTCGTAGACCTTCACGCGGCCGGTCACGTCGTCGGACTTGATCGTCAGGAGCTCCTGGAGGGCGTATGCGGCGCCGTAGGCCTCAAGGGCCCACACCTCCATCTCACCGAAGCGCTGACCACCGAACTGCGCCTTACCACCCAGCGGCTGCTGGGTGATCATGGAGTACGGGCCGGTCGAACGCGCGTGGAGCTTGTCGTCGACCAGGTGGTGCAGCTTGAGGATGTACATGTACCCGACCGAGACCGGCTCCGGGAACGGCTCGCCGGAGCGGCCGTCGAACAGATTGGCCTTGCCGGAGGGCTGCACCAGGCGGTCGCCGTCGCGGTTGGGGATCGTGGCCTCGAAGAGGCCGGAGATCTCGTCCTCGCGCGCACCGTCGAAGACGGGCGTGGCGACGTTGGTGCCGGGGGCGACCTTGTCGGCGCCGATGGCCTGCAGGCGCTGGGCCCACTCCTCACCGAGGCCGGAGACGTCCCAGCCGCGGCTGGCGAGCCAGCCGAGGTGGATCTCCAGGACCTGTCCCGGGTTCATGCGGGACGGGACGCCGAGCGGGTTGAGGATGATGTCGACCGGGGTGCCGTCCTCCAGGAACGGCATGTCCTCGATCGGCAGGATCTTGGAGATGACGCCCTTGTTGCCGTGGCGGCCGGCGAGCTTGTCACCGTCGGTGATCTTGCGCTTCTGCGCGACGTAGACGCGGACGAGCTGGTTCACGCCCGGCGGCAGCTCGTCGCCCTCCTCGCGGTCGAAGACGCGGACGCCGATGACCTTGCCGATCTCGCCGTGCGGCACCTTCAGCGAGGTGTCGCGCACCTCGCGCGCCTTCTCACCGAAGATCGCGCGGAGCAGGCGCTCCTCGGGGGTCAGCTCGGTCTCGCCCTTGGGCGTGACCTTGCCGACGAGGATGTCGCCGGCGACGACCTCGGCGCCGATCCGGATGATGCCGCGCTCGTCGAGGTCGGCGAGGACCTCCTCGGAGACGTTCGGGATGTCCCGAGTGATCTCCTCCGGGCCGAGCTTGGTGTCACGGGCGTCGACCTCGTGCTCCTCGATGTGGATCGAGGAGAGGACGTCGTCCTGCACGAGGCGCTGCGACAGGATGATCGCGTCCTCGTAGTTGTGACCCTCCCACGGCATGAACGCCACGAGCAGGTTCTTGCCGAGGGCCATCTCGCCGTTCTCGGTGGCCGGTCCGTCGGCGAGGACCTGGTCGGCGACGACCCGGTCCCCCTCGGAGACGACGACCTTCTGGTTGACCGAGGTGCCCTGGTTGGAGCGCATGAACTTGGCGATGCGGTACGTGGTGTACGTGCCGTCGTCGTTCGTGACGGTGATGTAGTCCGCGGAGACCTCCTGGACCACACCGTCCTTCTCGGCCTTCAGCACGTCGCCCGCGTCGGTGGCGCAGCGGTACTCCATGCCGGTGCCCACCAGCGGGGCCTCCGACTTGATGAGCGGCACCGCCTGCCGCATCATGTTCGCGCCCATGAGCGCGCGGTTGGCGTCGTCGTGCTCCAGGAAGGGGATCATCGCGGTCGCGACGGACACCATCTGGCGCGGCGAGACGTCCATGTAGTCGACCTCCGTGCCGGGCACGTAGTCGACCTCCCCGCCGCGGCGGCGGACCAGGACGCGGGGCTCGGTGAAGCGCAGGTCGTCGGAGAGGGTCGCGTTCGCCTGGGCGATGACGAAGCGGTCCTCCTCGTCGGCCGTGATGTAGTCGACGTCGTCGGTGACCTGGCCGTCGACGACCTTGCGGTACGGCGTCTCGATGAAGCCGAACGCGTTGACGCGGCCGTACGAGGCGAGCGAACCGATCAGACCGATGTTCGGGCCTTCGGGGGTCTCGATCGGGCACATGCGTCCGTAGTGGGACGGGTGCACGTCGCGGACCTCGAAGCCGGCCCGCTCACGGGAGAGGCCACCCGGACCCAGCGCCGACAGGCGGCGCTTGTGGGTGAGACCCGAGAGCGGGTTGTTCTGGTCCATGAACTGCGAGAGCTGGCTGGTGCCGAAGAACTCCTTGATGGAGGCGACGACCGGCCGGATGTTGATCAGGGTCTGCGGCGTGATCGCCTCGACGTCCTGGGTCGTCATGCGCTCGCGCACGACGCGCTCCATCCGCGCCAGGCCCGTGCGGACCTGGTTCTGGATGAGCTCGCCGACGTTGCGCAGACGGCGGTTGCCGAAGTGGTCGATGTCGTCGGTCTCGACGACGATCTCCCGGCCCGACTCACCGATCGTCTCGGTCTCACCGGCGTGCAGCTTGACCAGGTACTTGATGGTCGCGATGACGTCGTCGGTGGTGAGCACCCCGGCGTCCAGCGGCTCGTCGGCGCCGAGCTTCTTGTTCACCTTGTAGCGGCCGACCTTCGCGAGGTCGTAGCGCTTCGGGTTGAAGTAGAGGTTCTCGAGCAGCGTCTGAGCGGCCTCGCGCGTGGGCGGCTCGCCCGGACGCAGCTTGCGGTAGATGTCGAGCAGCGCGTCGTCCTGGCCCTGGGTGTGGTCCTTCTCCAGGGTGGCGCGCATCGACTCGTACTCGCCGAACTCCTCCAGGATCTGCTCGGTGGTCCAGCCGAGCGCCTTCAGGAGGACGGTGACGGACTGCTTGCGCTTGCGGTCGATGCGGACACCGACCATGTCGCGCTTGTCGATCTCCATCTCCAGCCAGGCGCCCCGAGAGGGGATGATCTTGGCGGAGAAGATGTCCTTGTCGGACGTCTTGTCGATGGAGGAGTCGAAGTAGACACCCGGCGAGCGGACGAGCTGCGACACGACGACACGCTCGGTGCCGTTGATGACGAAGGTGCCCTTGTTGGTCATGAGCGGGAAGTCGCCCATGAAGACCGTCTGGGACTTGATCTCGCCGGTCTCGTTGTTGGTGAACTCGGCCGTGACGAAGAGCGGGGCCGCGAACGTGAAGTCGCGCTCCTTGCACTCGTCGATCGAGTTCTTCGGGGGCTCGAAGCGATGGTCGCGGAACGTGAGCGACATCGACCCGGAGAAGTCCTCGATCGGTGAGATCTCCTCGAAGATCTCCTCCAGGCCGGACTTGGTGGGGACGTCTTGTCCACTGTCCAGAGCAGCCTCGACGCGAGCCTTCCAGGCGGCGTTGCCGAGGAGCCAGTCAAAGCTCTCGGTCTGCAGCGCGAGGAGGTTCGGAACCTCGAGGGGCTCCTTGATCTTTGCAAAGGAGATGCGCAGCGGGGCGGTGCTGGCACCGTGGTTCGTATTCGCGGTCGAGGCGTTGCGCGAGGCGGCCAAGAGGGGGTCCTTCCGAGGGCTCGGACTCACTACGCGCGTACCGGTCCCACTCTGGACACATCGACGGACCGTTCCCGAACCGGTCGCGTACGCCCGGATCGGAGGGGGTCGTTCATCGGTGCTTCAGCGTGGGTATGCCCCTGGTGACGGGCAGGAGGCAGCTAACAGGCAGCGCAAAGGGTCAGTGTAGCCAAGCGGCACACTGATGTCCAGTCGGGGTTCTCAGAGACCCACGTTGCTCTCAACAGCTTGTTCTCAACACCTATGACTAGCCCTCGCGCGGGATGCGCACTTCTTTACTGCCCTCTCCACTCTCGATCCATGCCTCGGATGCGGATCGAGATGATGACGCGTCCTGAGAATTGCGCGCCGCGTCCGGTTCGTCAAGGCCACCGGTCCGTACGGACCTCCTCGGCCCCTCGCCGCCCGCCCCCTGGGACGCCCGCAGGGGCCCCTCCGGGGCCCGCGGGAGGCGCACGGCGAAGATCACCCTACTCGGCGTCCGCGGAAGGGCAAGGCAGCCGCCACGGGCACGCCGAAGGGCGACCACCCGGATGGGTGATCGCCCTTCGGCGAGGTGACGTCACCGCCTTACGACGGGGACGGCCTCGGGAGAGTCAGAAGACTCGTCGAGTCACTTGACCTCGACGGAGGCGCCAGCGGCCTTGAGGGACTCGGCAGCCTTCTCGGCGGCCTCCTTGGCGACCTTCTCGAGGACCGGCTTCGGGGTGCCGTCGACGAGGTCCTTGGCCTCCTTCAGGCCCAGCGAGGTCAGCTCACGCACGACCTTGATGACCTGGATCTTCTTCTCGCCGGCGCCGGTGAGGATGACGTCGAACTCGTCCTGCTCGACAGCGGCCTCGGCGGCCGGGGCGCCCGGGCCCGCGGCGACGACGGCGGCCGGGGCGGCGGCGGTGACGTCGAACTTCGCCTCGAAGGCCTTCACGAACTCGGAGAGCTCGATGAGGGTCATCTCTTCGAACTGCGCGAGCAGGTCGTCCTGGGACAGCTTCGCCATGATAGGCGTCCTTCCACTATTCGGCAGGTGCCGGGTGTATATGTCGGCGGGCGTACGTGGAGCCCGCTGGACCGCTGAGCGAAATTACTCGGCGGCCTCGGCGGGAGCCGGCGTACCGGCACCGCCCTGCTCTTCCTTCTTGGCACGAAGCGCTTCCGCGGTGCGGACGAACTTCGACGGGAGAGCCTGGAAGAGCGCGGCAGCCTGGGACTGCTTGCCCTTCATGGCACCTGCCAGCTTGGAGAGCAGAACCTCGCGGGACTCGAGGTCCGCGAGCTTCTTGATCTCATCGGCGGACAGCGCCTTGCCGTCAAGGACACCGCCCTTGATGATGAGGTTCGGGTTGTCCTTGGCGAAGTCACGAAGACCCTTCGCCGACTCCACCGGGTCACCGGTGACGAAGGCAACCGCCGTCGGACCCGAGAACAGGTCGTCCAGCGTGTCGATCCCGGCCTCGTTGGCCGCAATCTTGGTCAGCGTGTTCTTCACCACGGCGTACTGGGCGTTCTCACCGAGCGAACGGCGCAGCTCCTTGAGCTGTGCCACGGTGAGACCCCGGTACTCGGTCAGCACGGCGGCGTTCGAGCTGCGGAACTGGTCCGTCAGCTCGGCTACCGCGGCAGCCTTGTCGGGCCTTGCCATGAGCGTCGGCCTCCTTCCGGGTGATGAGGACCGCTCAGAAGGGGCCGGGAAAGACGAAACGCCCCAGCACAAGTGCCAGGGCGCGGCTCGACCGGGCGGAAATCCGTCCGGGAGCAGTTCCACAGTCACCTGCGCAGGTCGTCCGATCTCAGCGGAACCTTCGGTCACCGTCCCTCTCACGAGAGCACAGCGACGACCAGCGGTCTTTGGCTTCCTGCTGAGAGTACGCGACCGGAACCACGCCCGGCAAATCGGTCCTCGCCCGCCCCTCACGGGAGGGCTCGGGCGGGGCCGGAGAGGCTCGGGAAGCGCCCGGAGCTCCGCCCCCGGCCCAGTGTCTTCGTGACGTCCACCGTGTCCGAGGGGGCCGCTTCTCGGCCGGGACGCCCGTGCCGTAGTCGCTGGAGAAGCGCGCCCGGACCGTTCCGTCGCCGCCGGCCGGCTTCAGGGCGTCGGCCATGGCGCCGCTGGTGCAGGTGATGGTCAGCGCGCCCGAGAGGCCGTCGGCCCAGCCGATGGCCCCGGACCGCTTCCTGGCCAGGGCGTCGCCCATCTCGGTGGCGTCCTGGATCCGGGCCGGCCGGGCGCCGCCGGTCTTCCGCCGCACCTGCTTCAGCGCGGCGACCGGGCCCGCCTCCGTCGTACCGCCGGACCGCGTGCGTCCTCGTCCGAGCCCCCGGAGCCGCCGCAGGCCGCCAGTGACGTCAGCGCCGCCGCCGGGGCCGTGCCGGCGCGCCGTGCCGTGCTCGTCCTCATGCGACCGGCCCGCTCCTCGCGCCGTCCGCCGTGCCCGCCCGCAGTGGCACGGGGCACGGACAGGCTCGGAGCCTTCCGGATACGAGGACGGGCCCCGCGCCTCGAAAGGTCGCGGGGCCCGTCCACACCGTGCGCGCTTGACGCGGCTACCGGGTGAGCGCGGTGGCTCAGACGGAGGCCGGGTCCTCCTCGACGAGGAGGTTGCGGGTGCGGTTGGCGTCCAGCGGGATGCCGGGGCCCATCGTGGTGGCCAGCGTGGCCTTCTTGATGTAGCGGCCCTTGGCGGCGGACGGCTTCAGACGCAGGATCTCGTCCAGCGCCGCCGCGTAGTTCTCCACCAGCTTGGTGTCGTCGAACGAGACCTTGCCGATGATGAAGTGCAGGTTCGAGTGCTTGTCGACGCGGAACTCGATCTTGCCGCCCTTGATGTCGTTGACGGCCTTCACGACATCGGGGGTGACGGTGCCGGTCTTCGGGTTCGGCATCAGACCACGCGGACCGAGCACGCGGCCCAGGCGGCCGACCTTGCCCATGAGGTCCGGGGTGGCGACGACGGCGTCGAAGTCCAGACGGCCCTTCGCCACCTCGTCGATCAGCTCGTCGGCGCCGACGATGTCGGCTCCGGCGGCTTCCGCGGCCGCAGCACGGTCACCGGTCGCGAAGACCAGGACCCGGGCGGTCTTGCCGGTGCCGTGCGGGAGGTTCACGGTGCCGCGGACCATCTGGTCGGCCTTGCGCGGGTCGACACCCAGGCAGAAGGCGACCTCGACGGTGCCGTCGAACTTCGTGGAGGCGGTGTCCTTGGCGAGACGGACGGCCTCGAGCGGGGCGTAGGCACGCTCCCGGTCGATCTTGGCGTCCGCAGCGCGGAGGTTCTTGCTGCGCTTCACTTCTACTCCTGTGTTTTCAGAGTGTGGAGTCGTGGTGCGGACCAGCGCTTGGTCCTACCACTGAGGGCTACGGGGGCTGGATCAGCCTTCGACCGTGATGCCCATGGAGCGGGCGGTGCCGGCAATGATCTTCGACGCGGCGTCGAGGTCATTGGCGTTCAGGTCGGGGAGCTTCGTCGTGGCGATCTCACGGACCTGGGCAGCCGTCAGCTTGGCGACCTTGGTCTTGTGCGGCTCGCCGGAGCCCTTGTCCACACCCGCGGCCTTGAGGATCAGCTTGGCGGCCGGCGGAGTCTTCGTGACGAAGGTGAAGGAGCGGTCCTCGTAGACCGTGATCTCCACCGGCACGACCATGCCGCGCTGCGACTCGGTCGCGGCGTTGTAGGCCTTGCAGAACTCCATGATGTTGACGCCGTGCTGACCGAGCGCGGGGCCGACCGGCGGGGCCGGGTTCGCCGCACCGGCGTTGATCTGGAGCTTGATAAGCCCCGTGACCTTCTTCTTCTTGGGAGGCATTGCTCTCTCCGGGTCCAGTTGAGAGTGTTTCGCCGCCGATTCCGGTCATCCGGATGGAGGCATACCGCACAACGATAACGGGTATAGCTGTGCGACCAAAAACCCAGCAGGTCAGACGGGCTGCGAAGCCCCTCTGACCTGCTGGGTAGGCATGGGTCCAGAAACCGGCGGGAGCGCTAGTTCTTCTGGATCTGGTCGAAGCTCAGCTCGACCGGGGTCTCGCGGCCGAAGATCTCGACGAGGCCCTTGACCTTCTTCGAGTCGGCGTTGATCTCGTTGATCGTGGCCTGCAGGGTGGCGAACGGACCGTCGGTGACGGTGACCGAGTCGCCCACCTCGAAGTCCAGCACCTGGACCTCGACCTTGCGGGAGGGAGCCGGCTTGCCCTCGGCCTCGGCGGCCTCGCGGGCGGCCTTCTCCTCGGCCTCGGGGGCGAGCATCTTGACGATCTCGTCCAGGGTCAGCGGGTACGGGTCGTAGGCGTTGCCCACGAAGCCGGTGACGCCGGGCGTGTTGCGCACGACGCCCCAGGACTCGTTCGTCAGGTCCATGCGGACCAGGACGTAGCCGGGAAGCTTGTTCTGGCGGACGTTCTTGCGCTCGCCGTTCTTGATCTGGACGATCTCTTCCTCGGGCACTTCGGCCTGGTAGATGAACTCCTCGACGTTGAGCGAGACGGCGCGCTGCTCCAGGTTGGCCTTCACGCGCTTCTCGTAGCCGGCGTACGTGTGGATGACGTACCACTCGCCGGGCAGGCCGCGCAGCTCCTCGCGGAGGGCGGCGACGGGGTCGACGGGGGCGGCCGGCTCGGCCTCCGCCTCGTCGGCGCTCTCGTCCTCGGCGCTCTCCTCGACGGCCTCGTCGGCCTCTTCCTCGTCGATCTCGGCGGCCACCGCGTCGTCCTCGTCGGACTCCTCGGAGGCTTCGGCGACGGCGGCCTGCTCGGCCGCCTCGCCCGCGGCGAGGTCAGCGGCCTCGGCCTGGTCCGGGTCCACGGAGTCAGCAGCCTCAACGATGTCGAGCTCGTCCTCGGCGGACTCGAAGGCGCCAGCCTCGGGCTCGACGGCGTCGTTCAGGTTCGGGTCAGACACGATGGCTGCTTCTTCCTGGATACAAAGGGGTGGAACGTGCGAAAGGGGCGTCGCGAGGACGCCTTCCGCGGGATCAGCCGAAGACGTACTTGGTGACCCGCGCGAATCCCAGGTCAAGAACGGTAACAAGGCCGATCATGACGACGACGAACACGATCACCACGGTGGTGTACGTCGAGAGCTGGCTACGGGTCGGCCAAACAACCTTACGGAGTTCGGCGACGATCTGGCGGTAGAACAGCGCCAGCCGGCCCAGAGGGCCCTTCTTGCCGCGCTTGCCGCCCTTCCGAGCCTTCTTCTGCGACTCGGGAGCTTCGTCCTCAGCATCAGGCATGTCGATGGAGCCCACGGCGTCCGTCACGCTACTCACCTGATTCCGGGTCGTGGCCGTGCCGCGCCCGGTGGAGCCGCACGGCTGTGCAATGAAGTACGTACATGCGCACACATCCTGGCGAAGGAGTGTGTAGCAGGGCCGGAGGGACTTGAACCCCCAACCGCTGGTTTTGGAGACCAGTGCTCTACCAATTGAGCTACGACCCTTGGTGGTTTCCACCAACCTACCGCATCTCCCCCGGTGGACGGGTGCGGAAACGGTGCGGCTGGTGAAGGCCAACGACAGGTGAGTGTACGTGCTCAGGGCCGCCGCGTCGAACAGACGGCGGCCGACCGGTCCCGTCCGGGGGCCGGCCAGGCGGTGTCCGGGGGCCGAAACCCGTGTGCCGACGCCTTTTCCGGTCTGGGACCATGGGCCCATGAGCCCTGCAACTTCACCGTCCGAGCGCCGGGTTTCCGCCCGCATCGGTGCGATCTCCGAGTCCGCGACCCTCGCCGTCGACGCCAAGGCCAAGGCCCTCAAGGCCGCCGGTCGCCCGGTGATCGGCTTCGGGGCCGGCGAGCCCGACTTCCCGACCCCCGACTACATCGTCGACGCCGCCGTCGAGGCCTGCCGCAACCCCAAGTACCACCGCTACACCCCCGCCGGCGGGCTCCCCGAGCTCAAGGCCGCCATCGCGGCGAAGACGCTGCGCGACTCCGGCTACGAGGTCGACGCCGGCCAGATCCTGGTGACCAACGGCGGCAAGCAGGCCATCTACGAGGCCTTCGCCGCGATCCTCGATCCGGGTGACGAGGTCATCGTCCCCGCCCCGTACTGGACCACCTACCCGGAGTCGATCCGGCTCGCCGGCGGCGTCCCGGTCGAGGTCGTCGCCGACGAGACCACCGGCTACCGCGTCTCCGTCGAGCAGTTGGAGGCGGCGCGCACGGAGCGGACCAAGGTCGTCCTGTTCGTCTCGCCCTCCAACCCGACCGGGGCCGTCTACAGCGAGGCCGAGGCGGAGGCCATCGGGCGCTGGGCCGTCGAGCACGGCCTGTGGGTGCTCACCGACGAGATCTACGAGCACCTCGTCTACGGCGACGCCGCCTTCACCTCGCTCCCGGCGATCGTCCCCGAGCTGCGGGACAAGTGCATCGTCGTCAACGGCGTCGCCAAGACGTACGCGATGACCGGCTGGCGGGTGGGCTGGATCATCGGCCCCAAGGACGTCGTCAAGGCCGCGACCAACCTCCAGTCGCACGCCACGTCCAACGTGTCCAACGTCGCCCAGGCGGCCGCGCTCGCCGCCGTGTCGGGCCCGCTGGACGCGGTCGCCGAGATGCGCACCGCCTTCGACCGCCGCCGCGGGCTCGTCGTGCGGATGCTCAACGAGATCAACGGCGTGTTCTGCCCGGAGCCCGAGGGCGCGTTCTACGCCTACCCGTCGGTGAAGGAGCTGCTGGGCAAGGAGATCCGCGGCAAGCGCCCGGCCACCACCGTCGAGCTGGCCGCCCTGATCCTGGACGAGGCCGAGGTCGCCGTCGTCCCCGGTGAGGCGTTCGGCACGCCGGGCTACCTCCGCCTGTCCTACGCCCTGGGCGACGAGGACCTCGTCGAAGGCGTCTCGCGGATGCAGAAGCTGCTGGGCGAGGCCAAGGACTGACCACCCGCCGAGAGGCGCCCCCGGCCCCCTGGGCCGGGGGCGCTTTTTGTTCGAGCCGCACCCCAGGAGGGAACGCGGCTACCGCTCCGGCCCGCCCGTGCGGCAGGATCTCCCAATGGAGCGTGATGTACGTCTGTTGCCCAAGGCCCACCTGCACCTGCACTTCACCGGGTCGATGCGGCCCACCACCCTGCTCGAACTCGCCGACAAGTACGGGGTCCACCTCCCCGACGCCCTGACCAGCGGCGAGCCGCCCAAGCTGCGGGCGACCGACGAACGCGGCTGGTTCCGCTTCCAGCGCCTCTACGACATCGCCCGGTCCTGCCTGCGGTCCCCGCAGGACATCCACCGGCTGGTCCGCGAGAGCGCGGAGGAGGACGTCGCGGACGGCTCCGGCTGGCTGGAGATCCAGGTCGACCCCACCTCGTACGCCCCGCTGCTCGGCGGGCTGATCCCGGCCATCGAGGTCATCCTCGACGCCGTGGACAGCGCCGCTCGGGACACCGGCCTCGGGATCCGCGTGGTGATCGCCGCCAACCGGATGAAGCACCCGCTGGACGCCCGCACCCTCGCCCGCCTCGCCGTGCGGTACGCGGACCGGGGCGTCGTCGGGTTCGGGCTCTCCAACGACGAGCGGCGGGGCATGGCCCGCGACTTCGACCGGGCCTTCGCGATCGCCCGCGAGGGCGGTCTGCTGGCGGCCCCGCACGGAGGGGAGCTGTCGGGCCCCTCCAGCGTGCGCGACTGCCTGGACGACCTCGACGCCTCGCGCATCGGCCACGGCGTCCGCGCCGCCGAGGACCCCCGGCTGCTGCGCAAGCTCGCCGAGCGCGGGGTGACCTGCGAGGTCTGCCCGTCGTCCAACGTGGCGCTCGGCGTCTACGAGAAGCCCGAGGACGTCCCCCTGCGCACCCTGTTCGACGCGGGCGTGCCGATGGCGCTGGGGGCGGACGACCCGCTGCTGTTCGGTTCGCGGCTGGCCGCCCAGTACGAGCTGGCGCGCCGCCACCACGGGTTCACCGACGAGGAGCTGGCCGAGTTGGCGCGCCAGTCCGTGCGCGGGTCGGCCGCGCCCGTCGACGTACGGGAGAAGCTGCTGTCGGGGATCGACGACTGGCTGGCCGGCTGAGTGCGCCATCGCCCGCCGGGCGATGGCGCCGGCCGGGCCGGCGTGCTGGACGGGCGCGCCGTCCCGGCTCAGAGGCTGACGCCGACCGTCACGGGCTCGTTGACGAGGGTGACGCCGAAGGCCGCGTGCACCCCGTCGACGACCTCGCGGGCCAGGGCCAGCAGGTCCTCGGTGGTGGCGCCGCCCCGGTTGGTGAGGGCGAGGGTGTGCTTGGTGGAGATCCGGGCGGGACCGCTGCCGTACCCCTTGGCGAACCCGGCCCGGTCGATCAACCAGGCCGCCGACGTCTTGGTGCGGCCGTCCTCGGCGGGGTAGGCCGGGGGCGTCGCGTCCGGGCCGAGCCGCTCGCGGACGCGGTCGAGGAAGTCCTCGTACGCGGCGGGGTCGAGCAGCGGGTTGGTGAAGAACGACCCGGCCGACCAGGTGTCGTGGTCCTCCGGGTCGAGGACCATGCCCTTGCCGGCGCGCAGCCGCAGCACGGTCGCGCGGGCGGCCGCCAGGGGGACGCGCTCGCCCTGCTCGACGCCCATCGCCCTGGCCGTCTCGGCGTACCGCAGGGGCGCCGACAGACCGGCGGCCTCTTCCAGCTCGAAGCGGACGCGGAGCACCACGAAACGGTCGGGTTCAGCCTTGAAGCGACTGTGGCGGTAGGAGAACGCGCACTCCGCGTTGGGGATCGTCACGGTCTCCCGCGCGCGGCGGTCGTAGGCGACGACCTCCGTGATGGTGGAGGCCACCTCCTGCCCGTACGCGCCGACGTTCTGGATGGGCGTGGCGCCGGCGGAGCCGGGGATGCCCGCCAGGCACTCGACGCCGGCCAGGCCCGCCTCGACGGTCCGGGCCACGGCGTCGGTCCACACCTCGCCGGCCGCCAGCTCCAGGGTGTTCCCCGCGAGCGTGCAGCCCCGCGTGGCGATCCGCATCGCGGTGCCGTCGAAGCCCTTGTCGCCGATGACCAGGTTGGAGCCGCCGCCGATCACCAGCAGCGGGGCGCCGCTCGCGTCGGCATCGCGCACGGCGGCGACCACCTCGGCGTCGGTGGTGGCCGTCAGCAGCCGGGCGGCGGGGCCGCCGAGCCGGAAGGTGGTCAACGGGGCGAGAGGGGCGTCGTGGAGTTCCTGCACGGGGACAAGAGTACGGTCCGCGCCCCCGCCGCCTGTGCGGGGTCGCGGACCGTGCGTCCTCGTCCTGCGGCCGGTGTACGCCTCGGGGTCAGGCGAGCCGGACGACGGCGCGGGAGAGCCCGAGCACCTTCTTGCCGTCGCAGACGGCGACCAGGTCCACGCGGACCAGGTTGTCCTCCAGCTTCTCCGCGACCTTGCCGCTGACCTCGATCAGCGCGCCCTTGTCGTCGTCGGGCACGACGACCGGCCGCGTGAAGCGCACCCCGTACTCGACGACCGCGGCCGGGTCGCCGACCCAGTCCGTGACCACCCGGATCGCCTCGGCCATGGTGAACATGCCGTGCGCGATCACGTCGGGCAGCCCGACCTCGCGGGCGAACCTCTCGTTCCAGTGGATGGGGTTGAAGTCGCCCGAGGCGCCCGCGTACCGCACGAGCGTCGCCCGCGTCACCCGGAACGACTGCGGCGGCAGCTCCGTCCCCTTCTCGACCGACCCGTAACCGACCTTCGCCGTCATCACGCCTCCTCGGCGGCGCGCGCCACCAGCTTCATGAACGCCGTGACGACCAGCTCGCCGGCCTCGTCGCGCACGTCGCCGCGGACGTCCAGGATGTCGTTGCCCGCCATGGACTTGACGCCCTCGATCGTCGAGGTGACCGAGAGCCGGTCCCCCGCCCGCACCGGGCGGACGTAGGTGAACCGCTGGTCGCCGTGGACGACCCGGCTGTAGTCCAGGCCCAACTGCGGGTCCTGCACCACCTGGCCGGCGGCCTGGTAGGTGATGGAGAAGACGAAGGTGGGCGGGGCGATCACATCGGGATGGCCGAGCGCGCGGGCGGCGTCCGCGTCGGTGTACGCCGGATGGGTGTCGCCCACCGCCTCGGCGAACTCGCGGATCTTCTCCCGGCCGACCTCGTAGGCCGAGGTGGGCGGATAGGTCCGCCCCACGAAGGACTGGTCGAGCGCCATGTGCTCGCTACCTCCTGGTGAAAGACGAATAAAGGGTGCGCCCCGTTCGAGGAGCGACCCGATACAACGACACGAGGCCGCCCCCAGAGGGGACGGCCTCGTGTACGAGCCTGATTCAGCGCGTTTCGCGGTGCGCGGTGTGCGAGTTGCAGCGCGGGCAGTGCTTCTTCATCTCAAGACGGTCCGGGTTGTTACGCCGGTTCTTCTTGGTGATGTAGTTCCGCTCCTTGCACTCCACGCAGGCCAGCGTGATCTTCGGGCGGACGTCGGTGGCAGCCACGTGAGTGCTCCTTGGACGGACGGTGGACGGATGAACGCATAAAAGAGTAGCCGATCGAAGGACCGACCCAACAATCGGCTACCGTTAGTAGCGGTGACCGGACTTGAACCGGTGACACAGCGATTATGAGCCGCTTGCTCTACCGACTGAGCTACACCGCTTTGATGACGAGTCTCCCCGCCGAAGCGGGGTTTCCCGATCACCAGAGCCCCAATGCGGAATCGAACCGCAGACCTTCTCCTTACCATGGAGACGCTCTACCGACTGAGCTATTGGGGCGAGCGATGAAGACATTACACGGTCCTGGGCTGGTTGCCCAAATCCTTTGGCGGAGCCCTCCCCGGCCGCCTCTCCAGCCCCGTCCGCACCCCCTGATCAGGGGGTGATCCACCCCGCGCCGGGGCCGGGGACGGCGCACCGGAACACCTGTTCCGCCCCGCCGCCGAGGCGGCCCCGCGCACCTCAGCGCCGCTCCACCGGGGACGGCGGCGGAGCCCTTAGGCTCGACCCACTCCGCGTGATCCCGCACCTCCCAGGAGCGCTGTGCCCGACAGCCAGCCGCGGCGGCCCGACGACAACGCGCCCGACAGCGCCGACCCGGCCACCGCCGCCGACCACCCCGCCCTCGTCCTCAGCGGCGCCCGCCTCACGGACGGCCGCCGCGTCGACGTACGCCTGAGCGGCGGCCGCATCGAGGCCGTCGGCACCGCGGGCAGCCTCTCCACGCGCGGCCCCCGCGTCGACCTGCGCGGGTACCTCCTGCTGCCCGCCCCCGCCGAGCCGCACGCCCACAGCGACACCGCGCTCACCGCGGACGGCTCCGGGCCCGCCTCCCCGCGCGCCGAGGACGTCCAGCGCCGCGCCACGGAGGCCGCCCTGCTCCAGCTCGGCCACGGCGCGACCGCCCTGCGCACCCACGTCCGCGTCGGCGACGTCCAGGGGCTCGCCCCGCTCGAAGCCGTCCTCCAGGCCCGGCGCGCTCTGCGCGGCCTGGCCGACCTCGTGCCGGTCGCGGTCCCCCGCCTCCTGACCGGCGTGGCCGGGGCGGACGGCCTCGCGATGCTCCGCGACGCGGTGAGGATGGGCGCGGCGGTCGTCGGCGGCCGGCCCGACCTCGACCCCGACCCGATCGGCTACACGGCGGCCGTCCTGGAGATCGCCGCCGAGCACGGCTGCCCGGTCGACCTGCACACCGACGGCGACGACCCCGCCCGCCTGGCCCGTATCGCCGCCATGGCCGCGGGTCTGCACCCCGGCGTCGCCCTCGGTCCCTGCGCGGGGCTGTCCCGGCTGCCCGGCGACGTCGCCGCCCGCGCCGCCGACCAGCTCGCCGCCGCCGGGATCACCGTCGTCTGCCTGCCCCAGGGCGGCTGCACGGGCGCGGAACGGCGCACGACCGCCCCCGTGCGCCTGCTGCACTCCGCCGGCGTGCGCGTGGTCGCGGGCAGCGGGGCGCTGCGCGACGCGGCCAACCCGGTCGGCCGCGGCGATCCGCTCGAAGCGGCCTACCTCCTCGCCTCGCAGACCGGCCTGCGCGCCGAGCAGGCGTACGCCATGGTCTCCACCACCGCCCGCGCCGCCCTCGGCCTGCCCGACGTCCGCGTCGAGGCGGGGTTCCCCGCCGAACTCCTCGCCGTACGGGGCGAACGGCTCTCCGCCGCCCTCTCCCTCGCCTACAGCCGCATCGTCGTCCACCGGGGCCGGGTGGTGGCCCGCACCAGCGCGGTGCGGGAGTACTGCGACTCCGGGGCCGGCGCCGCCGCCGGGCCCGGCCTCCCGCGCCAGGGCCGCTCCGACTCCGGCGCGGGGTCCGGGAACTGAGCACGAGTCGGCCGCCGGGCGTACGGTCGGAGGTATGCGCATCGTCATCGCAGGTGGACATGGACAGATCGCCCTCCGGCTGGAACGGCTGCTCGCCGCTCGCGGGGACGAGGCCGTGGGCCTCATCCGCAACCCGCGGCAGAGCCAGGACCTCGTCGAGGCGGGTGCCCGGCCCGTCGTGCTGGACCTGGAGTCGGCCACCGTCGAAGAGACCGCGGAGGTCCTGCGGGGCGCCGACGCCGCCGTCTTCGCGGCGGGCGCGGGGCCGAACAGCGGCACCGCCCGCAAGGACACCGTCGACCGCGACGCGGCGGTCCTCTTCGCCGACGCCGCCGAGGCGGCGGGCGTACGCCGCTACGTCATCGTCTCCTCCATGGGCGCCGACCCCGACCACCCCGGCGACGAGGTCTTCGACGTGTACCTGAGGGCCAAGGGCGCCGCCGACGCCGACGTACGCGCCCGGAGCGCGCTGGACTGGACGATCCTGCGCCCCGGCACGCTCACCGACGACGCGGGCACCGGACAGGTCCTCCTGGCCGCGTCGACGGGGCGCGGCCGCATCCCCCGCGACGACGTGGCGGCCACGCTGCTGGAGCTGCTGGACACTCCGGCGACGGCGGGCCTCACCCTGGAGGCGGTCTCGGGGAGCGTGCCGGTCACGGTGGCCGTGAAGGACGTCGCGGGCAACTGACGCCCGACCGGAGCACGGGAACGAAGAAGCCCCCGACCAGATGGACTGGTCGGGGGCTTCCCTCGCGTGGCGGCGCCAGGGTTCGAACCTGGGTAGGCTGAGCCGGCAGATTTACAGTCTGCTCCCTTTGGCCACTCGGGCACACCGCCTCGAACGACGCGTCGGATCTCCGCTGGTGAGCTCCTTGGCGACGACGTAAACAATACCCGATGGGCGAGGGTGCTCCGCCACCGCGTTGATCGGCGGCCGGGTGCGCGGCGGTCGGGCGCGGGCCCTCCGGGGGCCCGCGACGAAGGGCCGCGGGGCGGGGTCGCGCGCCCGCGGGGCAGGGCGGGTCAGCCCTTAGGCTTTGCGCTGTATCCCACGCATTCGACGCAAGGAGCCACACGTCATGGCCGACTCCAGTTTCGACATCGTCTCGAAGGTCGAGCGGCAGGAGGTCGACAACGCCCTCAACCAGGCCGCCAAGGAGATCTCCCAGCGTTACGACTTCAAGGGGACGGGCGCCTCGATCTCGTGGTCGGGCGAGAAGATCCTGATGGAGGCGAACGGCGAGGAGCGCGTCAAGGCCGTCCTCGACATCTTCCAGTCCAAGCTGATCAAGCGGGGCATCTCGCTGAAGTCGCTGGACGCGGGCGAGCCGCAGCTCTCCGGCAAGGAGTACAAGATCTTCGCGACGATCGAGGAGGGCATCTCCCAGGAGAACGCCAAGAAGGTCGCGAAGATCATCCGCGATGAGGGCCCCAAGGGCGTCAAGGCGCAGGTCCAGGGCGACGAGCTGCGCGTCAGCTCCAAGAGCCGGGACGACCTGCAGGCCGTGCAGGCGCTGCTGAAGGGGCAGGACTTCGACTTCGCGGTGCAGTTCGTGAACTACCGGTAGCCGGGCGCCCCGGTCCGCGCGGGCGTGGCCGGACCGGGCCGCCGGGCCGGGAGGGACGGGGGCACGCCGTCGGGGGGACCTCGACGGGGTGTCCCTTCGCGTTCCGCCCGCAGGGCCTCGGCGGAGGGACGCGATGTCCGAATACCGCCGGTGACGGCGGGCCGGGCGGGCGCAGACTGGCCGTACGGACAGAGGTCGGCGACCCCGGACCGGCCGTGCCGGCGTGGGCCGGGCGGCGCGTGGGCCGCGGTCGGCGGCGAGGGAAGTGAGCAGGCGTGACGACGGTGTACGCGCGGGTGGAGAGCCCGCTCGATGAGTTGCTGCTGGTCGGCGAGGTGCCGGACGGTTCCGGCCCGGCCGCGGGCGCACAGGTGCGGTTGCGCTCGCTCTCGGTGCCCGGCCAGAAGGGCGGCGCGGTCGTCCAGGAGGGGTGGCTGCACGCCCCGGAGGCGTTCACGGAGGTCGCCGGGCAGTTGGCGGCGTACTTCGCGGGCCGCTCGACGCGGTTCGACGTACCGCTGGCCGCGGGGGTGGGCACGGAGTTCCAGCGGCGGGTCTGGGAGGCGCTGGAGTCGGTCCCGTACGGGCGGACGGTGTCGTACGGGGAGGTCGCCGCGCGGGTCGGGGCGTCCGGGGCGGGCGTGCGGGCGGTGGGCACGGCGATCGGGCGCAACCCGCTGCTGGTCGTCCGCCCGTGCCACCGGGTGATCGGCGCGGACGGGGCGCTGCGGGGGTATGCGGGCGGGCTGGAGCGCAAGAGGCTGCTGCTGGCGCTCGAGGGCGCGGCGGGCTGAGCGGTGGCGTCCGAAGGGGTGCCGTCGTCCGCGGACGGCCTGTTCCGCCGGGAGCGGCGGGTCGTCGCTCCGGGCGCGGTGCACGTGCCGGAGTGGCTGTCGGTGGAGCGCCGGCGGGAGCTGGTGGCGGCGTGCCGGGAGTGGGCGCGGGGGCCGGTCCCGTTGCGGCGGACCGAGCTGCCCGGCGGCGGGGTGATGTCCGTGCGGACGGTGTGCCTGGGGTGGCACTGGCAGCCGTACCGGTACACGCGTACGGCCGACGACGTGAACGGCGCGCGGGTCGCCGCGTTCCCGGAGTGGCTGGCGCGCCTGGGGCGTGCGGCGGTGGCCGAGGCGTACGGGGACGCGGGGGCGGCGGAGGCGTACGCCCCGGACACGGCGTTGATCAACTTCTATGACGACGCCGCGCACATGGGGATGCACCGGGACGTGGAGGAGCGGTCGAACGCTCCGGTGGTGTCGTTGAGCATCGGGGCGACGTGCGTGTTCCGCTTCGGGAACGCGCGGGGGCGGGGGCGGCCCTTCACGGACGTGGAGCTGGCGTCCGGGGACCTCTTCGTGTTCGGCGGGCCGTCGCGGTTCGCGTACCACGGGGTGCCGAAGGTGTACGCGGGGTCGGCGGACCCGGCCTCGGGGATGCGGGCGGGCCGGTTGAACCTGACGTTGCGGGAGACCGGGCTCCGCTGACCGGGGCCGTGCGTCGCGTACGGGGCGGGGGCCTGGCTCAGCGGCGGGCGCGGGAGTGGCCGAAGAGCAGCCGGTAGGCGATGAGCAGGACCAGCGAGCCGGCTATGGCGGCGATCCAGGTCGCGGTGTCGTAGAAGTCGTTGCTGATGGGGCGGTCGAGGAACCGGCTGGAGAGCCAGCCTCCGACGAAGGCCCCGGCGATGCCGATGAGGGTGGTGCCGACGATGCCGCCCGGATCGCGCCCCGGCAGCAGGACCTTGGCGACGATCCCCGCGAGCAGCCCGAGAACGATCCAACTGATGATGCCCATGTGGTGCCCTGCCTCCGCCTCGCCCTGCGCCTCGTCTCGGAAGTCAGGACGCGGCGGGCGGGTGTTCGGTTGCCCGGTCGGGTGATCGTCAGCGGCGGACCGGAGGACGGCGGTCAGCGGGCGGCGAAGGGCCGGTCCGTGGGGACGATCTCCTTGCCGAGGGGCATGAGGGAGACGGGGATCAGCTTGAAGTTGGCGATGCCCAGGGGGATGCCGATGATCGTGACGCAGAGGGCGATGCCGGTGGTGATGTGGCCGAGGGCGAGCCACCATCCGGCGAGGACCACCCAGAGGACGTTGCCGACGAGGGAGGGCGAGCCGGCGCCCCTGCGGTCGACGACCGTGCGGCCGAACGGCCAGAGGGCGTAGAGGCCGATCCGGAAGGCGGCGACGCCGAACGGGATGCCGATGACGGTGACGCAGAGCAGGAGCCCCGCGAGCAGGTAGCCGAGGAACATCCAGAAGCCGCACAGGATGAGCCAGACGACGTTCAGGAGGGTCTTCATGGGCGGTGACCTGCCATCTGTTCCAGGCGGGCGATGCGCTCCGCCATCGGCGGGTGGGTCGAGAACATCTTCGCCATCCCCTGACCGGGGCGGAAGGGGTTCGCGATCATCATGTGGCTCGCGGTCTCGATCTTCGGTTCGGGCGGCAGCGGGAGCTGCTTCGTCCCGGCGTCGAGCTTGCGCAGGGCGCCGGCGAGGGCGAGCGGGTCCCCGGTGAGCTGGGCTCCGGACGCGTCGGCCTCGTACTCGCGGGAGCGGCTGACGGCGAGCTGGATGACGGAGGCGGCGAGCGGCCCCAGGAGCATGATCAGCAACATGCCGAGGAGGCCGGGGCCCTCGTCGTCGTTGGAGCGGCCCACGGGGATGAGCCAGGCGAAGTTGACCAGGAACATGATGACGGAGGCGAGGGCTCCGGCCACGGACGCGATGAGGATGTCCCGGTTGTAGACGTGGCTCAGCTCGTGGCCGAGGACGCCGCGCAGCTCGCGTTCGTCGAGGATCTGGAGGATGCCCTCCGTGCAGCAGACGGCGGCGTTGCGCGGGTTGCGCCCGGTGGCGAACGCGTTGGGCGCCTGGGTCGGGGAGATGTAGAGGCGCGGCATGGGCTGGCGGGCCGCCGTGGAGAGCTCGCGCACGATGCGGTAGAGCTGGGGGGCCTCGAATTCGCTGACGGGCCGGGCGCGCATGGCCCGCAGGGCCAGCTTGTCGCTGTTCCAGTACGCGTAGGCGTTGGTGCCGACGGCCACCAGGAGCGCGACGAGCAGGCCCGTACGTCCGAAGAAGCTGCCGATGACGATGATGAGTGCGGACAGTCCCCCGAGGAGTACTGCGGTCTTCAGCCCGTTGTGCCGGCGGTGCACGGTACGCCCTCCTAGTGGTGCGGCAGGGGACCCTTTGCGTGGTGCTGCTCCACTCCTCAGTGGAGCCTCCCGTACTGGTCAACGCCAGGCGGCGGGAGCTAGTTCCCTTGTGCGAGCGGCGGGAGGGCGGGGCCCGTCCGGCGTGTCCGGGCCGGTGCGGGCTCCGGCCCCGTACGGCGCGACCGCTGAGCCGTACGGGTGACCGGGGCGTGCCGGGGCGGTCAGCGCTGGGCGGGGAGCTTGGCGAGGGCGACCGCCTCCGGGTCGGGCTCGACCTCGCTGGTGCAGAAGCCGCAGCGGGAGGCGACGGCCGGGATCTCGTTGAAGCAGCGCGGGCAGTCGCGCAGGGCGGCCCTGATGTCGACCGCCTCCTCCTTGGCGAAGCGGTTCTGCACCTTGGCCATGGGGACGACGACGCAGAAGTAGAGGACCGCGGCGGTGATGAGGAAGGCGATGGCGGCCGCGAGGAACTTGCCGTACGGGAAGATCGTGCCCTCGACGGCGAACTCCGCGGTGCTGAAGTCGCCGACCGAGCCGGTGGCGAGACCGATCAGCGGGGTGATGAAGGCGGTGCTGAAGCCGGTGACGACCGCGGTGAACGCGGCTCCGATGGCGAGGCCGATCGCCATCGAGATGACGTTGCCCCGCAGGATGAAGTCCTTGAAACCGTTCAGCACTGCTCTCTCCTCCTGGGCGGGTACGTCGCCGCCTTGTCACGTGACGTATGCAGCCAAGACCTTGCCCTGCGCGGGCGACCGCGGGCAAACCGGCCCCGCGGGCCCCGGAGGCCCCCCGCGGGCGTCGGAGGGTCAGAAGAGGTGGACGGCGGCGAAGCGCAGGACGAGCTGGGGGGCGCCGGAGAGCAGGACCCCGGCCGCCGTGGCCAGGGCGATCGCCGCGGTGAGCGCGACGGGGGCGCCGGACCCGCGGGGCGCGGCCGTCCCGGCGGCCTCCGGGCCGCCGAACAGGGCGGCGGTCCACCGAAGGTAGTAGGCCAGCGCGATCACCACGTTGACGGCCATGACGACGGCGAGCCAGCCGAGGCCCGCGTCCACCGCCGCGGAGAAGACGGTCACCTTGGCGAACAGCCCGATGACGCCCGGCGGCAGTCCGGCCAGGCAGAGCAGGAAGAAGGCGAGGGCGAGGGCCGCGAGGGGGCGCGAGGCGTACAGGCCCCGGTAGTCGGCGAGGCGGTTGCCGGGGTGCGTACGGGCGACGAGGGCGGCGACGGCGAAGGCGCCCAGGTTCACGACGGCGTACATGAGGGCGTACGCGACCGTGGAGCCGATCTGGTCGTCGCTGGAGTACGCGGCGGCGGCGATGGGGACGAGGAGGTAGCCGGCCTGGGCCACGGAGGACCAGGCGAGCAGGCGGACGGCGCTGCGGGCGCGGGCGGGGTCCTGGCGGAGGGCGGCGACGTTGCCGACGGTCATGGTGAGCGCGGCGAGGACGGCGAGGGCGGGGCCCCAGACGTCGGCGTAGGCCGGGAACGCGACGACGGTCACCAGGACGAGCCCGGAGAAGCCGACGGTCTTGCCGACGACGGAGAGGTACGCGGCGATCGGCAGGGGCGCGCCGACGTAGGTGTCGGGGACCCAGAAGTGGAAGGGCGCGGCGGCGGTCTTGAAGGCGAACCCGACGAGGGTCAGGGCGACGCCGGTCTTGGCGAGGGTGTCGAGGGCCGGGGGCACGTCGTCGAGGCGGGCGGCGATCTCGGTGAGGTGCAGGGAGCCCGCGGCCGCGTACACGAAGCTGACGCCGAGCAGCATGACGGCGGTGGCGACGACGGAGGAGAGGAAGAACTTCAGCGCGGCCTCGGAGGAGCGCCGGTCGCCGCGCACGATGCCGACCAGGGCGAACGCGGGCAGCGAGGCGACCTCCAGGGCGACCACGAGGGTGGCGAGGTCGCGGGCGGCGGGCAGGAGGGCGGCGCCGGAGGCGGAGGCCAGGAGCAGGAACCAGTACTCGCCCGCCGGGAGCTTGCGGGTGTCGTCCAGGGAGAGCAGCGCGGTGAGGAGCGCGCCGCCCAGGACGAGGGCCTGGATGACGAGGGCGAAGTGGTCGGCGGTGTAGCTGCAGGGCTGCGCGCCGGTGGTGACGCAGAAGGTGGAGCGGTCCCCGCCGCGCAGGGGGATCAGGAGCGCGAGGGCCGCGGCGAGGGCGGTGAGGGCCCCGTAGCCGAGGAGCCGTTTGCGGTGGGCGGGCAGGAACAGGTCGGCCACGAGCAGGACCAGGGCGGCCAGCGCGGTGAGGGTGGGGGGCGCGACGGCGAGCCAGTCGATGGACTGGACGAGGCTGGGGGCGTCGGCGGCGGCGGTGGTGTGCGTGAGGGCGAGGGGGGTGGGGTCCGCGGTCACGACTTGCCTCCTGCGAGGAGCTTCTGCACGGCCGGGTCGGTGAGGCCGAGGAGGACGGCGGGCCAGAGTCCGGCGAGGACGGTGAGGGCAGCCAGCGGGGCCCAGGTGGCGGCTTCGTACGGCTGTACGTCGGCGAGCCGCGGCGCTCCGGCGGCGGGCGGGAGCGGGGGGTGGGGCACGTGTCCGCCCATGCAGACGCGGCGGACCACGATGAGCATGTACGCGGCGGTGAGCAGGGTGCCGAACGCCCCGACGGCCATGAAGGTGCGGAACGCGGGGCGGCTGAGTCCTTCGGCGGGGCTGAACGCGCCGAACAGCGTGAGCATCTCGCCCCAGAAGCCGGCGAGCCCCGGCAGGCCGAGCGAGGCGATCGCGGCGAAGGCGAGGAGCGCGCCGAGCCGCGGGGCCCGGCCGTAGAGGGCCGCTCCGGCGGCCCCGGCGAGGGTGTCGAGGTCGGCGGTGCCGTAACGGTCCTTGACCGCGCCGACCAGGAAGAACAGCAGGCCGGTGATGAGGCCGTGGGCGATGTTGGCGAAGAGCGCCCCGTTGACCCCGGTGGGGGTCATGGTGGCGATGCCGAGCAGGACGAAGCCCATGTGGCCGACGGAGGAGTACGCGATGAGCCGCTTGAGGTCGCCTGCGGCACCGGTGCGGGCGAGGGCCAGGCAGGCGAGGGAGGCGTAGACGATGCCGACGACGGCGAACGCGGCGAGGTAGGGCGCGAAGACGCGCATACCGTCCGGTGCGACGGGGAGCAGGATGCGGACGAACCCGTACGTCCCCATCTTGAGCAGGACGCCCGCGAGGAGGACCGATCCGACCGTGGGCGCGGCGGTGTGGGCGTCGGGGAGCCAACTGTGCAGAGGCCACATCGGGGTCTTCACGGCGAGGCCGAGGCCGACCGCGAGGACGGCGACGACCTGCACGGACGTGGTGAGGCCGCGGCCGTTGTCAGTGGCGAGTGCCACCATGTCGAAGGTGCCGCTCCTGAGTCCGATGAGGAGCAGGCCCAGCAGCATGACGACGGAGCCGAGCAGGGTGTAGAGGATGAACTTCCCGGCGGCGGGCTCCCTGGCCTCACCGCCCCAGCGGGCGATGAGGAAGTACATCGGGATGAGGACCATCTCGAAGGCGAGGAAGAAGAGCAGCAGGTCGAGGACGGCGAAGGTGGCGAGGGTGCCGGACTCCAGGACGAGGACGAGGGCGACGAACGCCTTCGGCGAGGGGCCCGCGGGCGGCTTGAAGTAGCTGTACAGCGCGCAGAGGAAGGTCAGCAGCGCGGTCAGGACCAGGAGGGGGAGCGAGATGCCGTCGGTGCCGAGGTGGACGCGGACGTCGAGCGCCGGGATCCACGGGATGTCGGTGGTCGCCTGGATCGTGGCGGGGTGGTCGTGGTCGAAGCCGGCGGCCAGGGCGATCGCGGCGATGAGCACGGCCGCGGTGACGGTCACGCCGTGGCGGAGGACGGCCTGGTCGGGGCTCCTGCCCCGGAGTCCGGGCGGGGCGGGGAGCAGCGCCGCGACGGCGCCGAGGAGCGGGGCGGCGACGATGAACGCGAGAAGGAACTGCATCACGGATGCGCTGATATCGAGCACGGTCACGACCCCGCGTTGACGTTGGCGAAGACGACGGCGGCGATCGCCAGGACGAGGGAGCCCGCGAGCAGGGCGCCGAGGTAGGTCTGCACGTTGCCGGTCTGCGCCCGGCGTACGGCGGCGCCCAGGAGCCGGGCGGTGGTCCCCGCGCCGCGGACGTAGGCGTCGACGACCTCGCGGTCCAGGAAGCGGACGAGGCCGGCGGCGGCCTGGACGGGCCGGACGAACAGGGCCGCGTACAGGGCGTCGAGGTGGAAGCCGGTGACCGCGTGGCGGTGCAGGGGGCCGAGGAGGAGCCTGCCGGGGTCGGCGGGGTCGGGGGCGTCCGCGATGGAGCCGTAGGCGGCGGTGTGGGACGCCATGGCCTCGGCCTCGACGAGGGCCGGTTCGGCGGCCGGGTGGGCGGCGACGGCGCCGATGGGGACGCGCGCGGCGAGGGCGGTGGTGTGCCGCCAGGCGCCGTAGGTGACGAGCCCGCCGATGAGCCCGGCCCCCGTGGACAGGACGGCGGTGGTGAGGGACGGGGTGAGGGCGTGCCCGTCGAACCAGTCGCCGATCGCGCCGGCGGTGAGGCCGAAGGCCAGGGTGGGGACGGCCAGGACCCACAGGACGGAGGTCATGGCGGCGGGCTGCCCGCCGTGGTCGGGGACGTCGGCGCCCCGGCCGCGGAAGGCGAGGAGCCAGAGGCGGGCGGCGTAGGCGGCGGTGAGGGCGGCGGCCAGGAGCCCGGCGACCAGGACCGTCCAGCCCGCGGCGGCCGGGGCGGCGGTCCGGTCCCCGAGGGCGGTGTGCTCGGCGGCGACGAGGACGGCTTCCTTGGAGAAGAAGCCGGCGAACGGCGGGATGGCGGCGAGCGCGAGGAGGGCGACCGTCATCGTCCAGTAGGCGTCCGGGACGCGCCGGGCGAGGCCGCCCATGTGGGACATGGCGGCGAGGGAGTTGGTGCCGGCGGCGTGGATGACGACCCCGGCGGCGAGGAAGAGGACGGCTTTGAACGCACCGTGCGAGATGAGGTGGAAGACGGCGGCCCCCCGGTCCCCGACCGCCAGGGCGCCCGACATGTAGCCGAGCTGGCCGATGGTCGAGTAGGCGAGGACGCGCTTGATGTCGTCCTGGGCGAGGGCGGCGAGCCCGGACCCGATCATCGTGACGGCGGCCATCACGGCCAGGACGACGAGCGCGGCCGCCGAGGCGGCGAAGACGGGCAGCAGCCGGGCCACGAAGTAGATGCCGGCGGCCACCATCGTCGCGGCGTGGATGAGCGCGGAGACGGGGGTGGGGCCGGCCATCGCGTCGGGCAGCCAGGTGTGCAGGGGGAACTGGGCGGACTTCCCGGCGACGCCCGCGAGGAGCAGCAGGGCGATGAGCGTGGGGTGGTCCAGGCCGCCGTGGGCGACGGCGGCGAGGATCTTGGTGATCCGGAAGCTGCCGGTGTCGGCGGCGAGCGCGAACAGGCCGATCAGGAAGGGGACGTCGCCGGCCTTGGTGACCAGGAAGGCCTTGAGGGAGGCGGCGCGGGCCTGGGGCGTCTCCCAGTAGTGGCCGACGAGGAAGTACGAGCAGATGCCCATGACCTCCCATCCGACCAGGAGCACCATCAGGTCGCCGGAGTAGACGACCAGGAGCATCGCCGCCGTGAAGAGGGAGACGAGGGCGGCGTAGGAGGGGTAGCGGGCGTCGTCGCGGAGGTAGGCCGTGGAGTAGATCTGTACGCAGGTGGCGACGAGCCCGACGAGGACGGCGACCAGGACCGCGAAGCCGTCCAGGCGCAGGGCGAGGTCGATGGGGACGGAGCCGGTGGGGGTGAGCTGGGTCGCGGCGTCGATGGCGCGCCCGCCGCCCTGGCGGACGGCGACGACCGCGGCGAGGACGGCCGCGGTCAGCGTCGGGAGGATCGCGAGGGGGCGGACGAAGCCGGGGGCGGTGCGGCCGGCGGCGAGTCCGGCGACGGCTCCGAGGAAGGGGAGGAGCGGGACGAGGGCGGCCAGGGTCGTGGTGGTCACGTGGTCGTCCCCGCCTTCTTGGGCTTCCCGGCCCGCGCCGTGTCCGCCGTGTTCGCCGCGCCGGTCGCGGTGCCCGCGCTCCCGGTCGGGTCGTGGTCGCCGTCGGGGAGCGTCTCGGCGTCGTCGGTCTCGGCCGTGTCGCGGAGCCGGTCGATGGCCGAGCTGCCCCGGTTGCGGTACACGGCCAGGACGATGGCGAGGCCGATGCCGATCTCGGCGGCGGCGACGGCGATGGTGAAGAGGGTGAGGGCCTGGCCGGCGTGGAGGGTGTCGCGGAGCCATACGTCGAAGGCGACGAGGTTGAGGTTGACGGCGTTGAGCATCAGCTCGACGGACATCAGGACGAGGATCGCGTTGCGGCGGGCGAGGACGCCGTAGAGCCCCGTGCAGAAGAGGAGGGCGGCGAGGACGGCGGGATAGGCGAGGTGCATCAGCTCTGCCCCTCCCGTCCGGCGGGGCCGTTCCCGGTGGGCCGGGTCGCCCCGTTCCGCGCGGGTCGCACCGCGGTGTCGGTGTCGTCCTTGCGGGACAGCACGATGGCGCCGACGAGGGCGGCCAGCAGCAGGACGGAGAGCGCTTCGAAGGGCAGGACCCAGTTGCGGAACAGGAAGGCGCCGGTGACCTCGGTGGAGCCCTGGGCCGGTCCGTCGAGGTCGATCCAGGTGGTGCGGAAGGCGTCGACCACCACCCAGACGAGCGCTGCCGCGGCGGTGGCGGCGACGCCGAGCGCGACCCACCGGTTGCCCGAGTCGGCGTCCGGGGAGCGGCCGATGGGGGCGCGGGTGAGCATCAGCCCGAACAGGAGGAGGACGACGATGGAACCGACGTAGATCAGCACCTGGACCCAGGCGATGAACTCCGCCGTGAGCAGGAGGTATTCGACGGCGAGCCCGCCGAGCGCCACGACGAGCCAGAGGGCGGCGTGCACCAGTTGCCTGGTCGTGACGGTGATGACCGCGGCGCCGAGGGTGGCCAGGCCGACGAGGACGAAGGCGATCTCCACCCCGGTCGGGGAGAGGAAGCCGGGGTGGCCGCCGGCGGCCAGGGTGTTCGCCGCGGTGGTCGCCACCGTGCTGACGGGCGCGGACGCCGTCGCGGATGACGACCACGCGGCCGCTGCGGTGAGGGTCATGGGGTCCCGCCCTTCTCCTCGGGCCGTTCCTCCGGCGTGGTGGCGGCTTGGGCGGCGAGCTTGTCCGCCGCCTTGCGGGCGGCGGCGATCTCCTTGGGTTCCTCGGCTCCGGGGTCCAGGGCGGGCGGCTCCGGCACGGTCCACATCCAGGTGCGGAGCTTGTCGCGCTCGTGGGTGAGTTCGTGGATGTCCGTCTCCGCGTACTCGAACTCGGGCGACCAGAACAGCGCGTCGAAGGGGCAGACCTCGATGCAGATGCCGCAGTACATGCAGAGGGAGAAGTCGATGGCGAACCGGTCGAGTACGTTCCGGCTGCGCTCCCGGCCGCCGGGGGCGGCGGGCGGGACGGTCTCCTTGTGCGAGTCGATGTAGATGCACCAGTCGGGGCACTCGCGGGCGCAGAGCATACAGACCGTGCAGTTCTCCTCGAACAGCCCGATGACGCCGCGCGAGCGGGGCGGCAGTTCGGGCTGGACGTCGGGGTACTGCGCGGTGACGGTCTTCTTCGTCATGGTGCGCAGGGTGACGGCGAGGCCCTTGGCGAGGCCGGAGCCGGGGATCGGGGTCACTGGGTGATCGCCACCTTCACGATGCCGGTGAGCGCGATCTGCGCGAGGGCGAGGGGGACCAGGGTGGTCCAGGCGAGCTTCTGCAACTGGTCCTCACGCAGACGCGGGTAGCTGACGCGCAGCCAGATGACGACGAACGCGAGAAGGGAGGTCTTGAGCAGGGTCCAGAGCCAGCCCAGCCCGTCGGCGCCGAGGGGGCCGTGCCAGCCGCCGAGGAAGAGGACGGTGGTCAGGGCGCACAGGACGACGATGCCGGCGTACTCGGCGAGGAGGAAGAGGGCGAAGCGCAGCCCGGTGTACTCGGTGTACGCGCCGAAGATGATCTCGGAGTCGGCGACGGGCATGTCGAACGGCGGGCGCTGGAGTTCGGCGAGCCCGGCGACGAAGAAGACCAGGGCCCCGACGATCTGCCAGGGCAGCCACCACCACGCGAACGCGTCGAGGATGCCGGTGAGCGAGACCGTGCCGGCCGCCATGGCGACGGACGCGGCGGCGAGGAGCATCGGCAGTTCGTACGAGAGCAGTTGCGCGGCGGTACGGAGGCCGCCGAGCAGGGAGAACTTGTTGGCCGAGGCCCAGCCGGCCATCAGGGAGCCCAGGACGCCGATGCCCATCACCGCGAGCACGAAGAAGACGCCCGCGTCGACGGCTTGGCCGACCGCGCCGTCACCGGGCCCGACGGGGATGACCGCGAGGACGAGGAGGTACGGGAGGAGGGCGACGGCGGGGGCGAGTTGGAAGACGCGGCGGTCGGCGGCGGCCGGTACCACGTCCTCCTTCTGCGCGAACTTCACGCCGTCCGCGACGAGCTGGGCCCAGCCGTGGAAGCCGCCCGCGTACATGGGGCCGAGACGGCCCTGCATGTGGGCCATCACCTTGTGCTCGGTCTGGCCCACGAGGAGGGGGGCGACCAGGAACACGGCGAAGACGACGGCCAGGCGGAGGGCGACGTCGAGTACGTCGTTCACGCGGTATCGCCTCCGGCGGGGCGGTCGGCATCGGAGGATGCGCGGTGGGGGGGCGGGGTGTCGGACGGTTCGGTGTCGGGGGGCGGGGTTCCGGACGGTGCGGTGTCGGGGGTCGCCTCGTCCGGTGCGGTGTCGGGGGGTGGGGTTTCGGACGGTGCGGTGTCGGGGGTCGCCTCGTCCGGTGCGGTGTCGCCGGGGGGCGCGTCATCCGGCGGGGCGGGGGTGTCGCTGGTACGGGCGGGGCGCGGGGGTTCACCGCTCGCGGCCTCCCGCCGTGTACGGCTCGGCGCGTCCTGCGAGGGCCGGGCGGACTTCTCCGGCTCGTCGTACGCCGGTTGGGCGTCGTGCCACGGGGCGTCCGTGCTGCGTACGGGGGGCCGCGCCGCGGCGGCCCTCGACGTACCCCGCTCCGGGCGCTGGCTGGCCGACCCCTCGGAGGCGGAACGGGAGCGGCGGGCCGGGCGTACGCCGGGTGCATCCGGCGCGTCCAGCGCGTCCGGCGCGTCCGGCTCCGGGCGCTGACTGGCCGACCCCTCGGAGGCGGAACGGGAGCGGCGGGCGCGCGCGGCCGGGGGCGTGTCGGGGGTCGTCGGGGCCGCCTCCGGGGCCGCAGGCGTCGGGGAAGCCGCCTCGGGCGCTGCCGGACGGACCGCCGCGGGCCCCTCCGGGGGCGTCCCGGCGGGTCCCTGCGGAGACGGTGCCGCGGGGGGTTCCGTGGACGGCGCGGGGCGCTGGGCGGCGGACCCCTCGCCGGCGCTGCGGGTGCGGCGGGGCGGCCGGTCGGCCGCGGGGCGGGCCGCTCGGGAGGGGCGGGCCGCGGCGGGCGGGAGCTGGCCCTTGAGCGGGCCCCACTCGTTCGGGTCGGGGACCCCCGGCGGAAGCATCGTGCGGCGCTTGGGCCCACCGTGTTCGGACTCGCCCGGCTCCTTCGCTCCGGGCCACGCCTTGGCGACCCGTGCCGCCAGGACGAAGTCCTTGCGCAGCGGGTGGCCCTCGAAGCCCTCCGGCAGCAGCAGCGGGACGAGATGCGGGTGGCCTGCGAAGCCGATCCCGAACATCTCGTGCGTCTCCCGCTCGTGCCACGCCGCGCCCGCGTAGACGTCCACAGCGCTGGGCAGGACGGCCGCGTCGTGCGGCACGGTCGTCCGTACGAGCAGCCGCCGGACCGTCCCCGTGCCCAGAGCGGCGACATGGGCGCAGACGCGGAAGCCGACGCCCGGTTCGTCCACGGCGCTGAGCCAGTCGAAGTAGGTGCAGCCCAGCTCGTCGCGGGCGGTCCGCAGCGCGGCGGTCCACCCGGCGGCGGGGACGTCGACGGTGAGCAGGTCGTACGCCGACTCGGCCGTCGCCCCGTCCCCGAACACCTCGGCGGCGGCGTCCGGCAGCCGGCCGTACGCCTCGGCGGCGGACTCCGCGGCGGGGCCGCGGACGCCGGAGGCGGACGCCTCGGCGGGCCCGTCGGCCCCGGCGGCCGCAGCCGTGCGCGGGTCGTTCATCGCCGGTCCTCCCCCGGTGTCGTGGGCGCGGCGACCAGGCCGCTGCGCAGCGCCTCGGTGGACGGGCCGCCGGCGGGGGCCTCGGGGGCGTACCGGTCGGCGAGGGACTCTCGGGCGATCTTCTCCTGGAGCTTCAGGATGCCCTGGAGCAGCGCCTCGGGCCGGGGCGGGCACCCCGGTACGTACACGTCGACGGGGATGATCTGGTCGACGCCCTTGGTGACGGAGTACGAGTCCCAGTAGGGGCCGCCGCAGTTGGAGCACGCGCCGAAGGAGATGACGTACTTCGGTTCGGGCATCTGCTCGTACAGGCGCTTCACGGCCGGGGCCATCTTGTCCGTCACCGTGCCGGAGACGATCATGAGGTCGGCCTGCCGGGGGCCGGGGGCGAACGGGATCACGCCGAGCCGGATGAAGTCGTGGCGCGCCATGGACGCGGCGATGAACTCGATGGCGCAGCAGGCCAGTCCGAAGTTGAAGACCCAGAGGCTGTAGCGGCGGCCCCAGTTGAGGACGACCTTCATCGGTTCGGGCGCGAGCCGGGAGAGCACGCCGAGGCGCTTCGGCTCCGGGAGCAGGGCGGCCTCGGGTGCGGCGGCGGCCGCGGGCTGCGACTCGGGCGGGGTCGCGGGCTGCGCCGCGGGGGTCGGCCGGTTCGTCAGGCCCATGCGAGGACGCCCTTCTTCCATGCGTAGAGCAGTCCCACGGCCAGGAAGCCGAGGAAGACGAACATCTCGACGAGCGTCGTCGCGCCGTACCCCGGAGCCGCGAAGACCGTCGCCCACGGGAACAGGAAGATGGAGTCGACGGCGAAGATCACGTACAGGAACGCGTAGACGTAGTAGCGGACCTGGGTGTGCGCCCAGCCCTCCCCCACGGGATCGACGCCGCATTCGTACGTGAGCAGCTTCTCCGGCGTGGGGACGATGGGCCGCAGGAGGCGGCCGGCCCCGAAGGCCACGGCGACGAACAGGACGCCCACCAGGGCGAACAGGCCGATCACCGAGTAACTCTGGAAGTACGAGTCGCCCGAGGCGAGCACGACGGGCGACTCGCCCGCGACGCCGGCCAGGTCCCGCAGGACGCCCTGATCCCGAAATCCGGTCAGGTCACGGGATCCGGCCAGGTCACGAAGGCTCGTGAGGTCCGCGGTGCCGGTCAGGTCCCGCACTCCGGTCAGTTCCCGCGGTCCCGTGAGGTCTGCGGCGTGGGTCAGGTCCGCGGCGTCGGCCCGGTCCGCGGCTCGGGTCGCGTCCGCGACTCCGGTGATGTGCGCGGCTTCGGTCGCGTCCGCCCCGTCCGCCACGCCGGTCACGTATGTCACACCGGCCACGTCCGCCCCTCGTTCCCTCGTCGCCCGCCGCCTGTCCCATATCTGTACGGACGGGAGTCTAGGGCCTGTTAAACGGAGCGTAAGCAGCCGCGTCGGTCATCAGGTGGGGTTATCCCTACTCCACCCCCTCCCACGAGCCCCATGGTGTGCGCGGTCACGGCCCGGCAGGCTGTCGGTATGACCATGACCCCCTCCCCGGCGGAACCCGACCGACTGCCCCCCGCCCGCTTCGCACTCGACCGGTGGACCTGGCGGGAGATCGCCTACCTACTTGCCAACCTTCCGGTGGCGGTCGTCGGGTTCGTCTGCACGGTCTCCGTGATCGCGGTCGGCGCGGGCCTGTCGCTCACGGTGGTCGGTCTTCCCCTGCTCGTCGGCGGGCTCGGGGTCGCCCGGCTGCTGGGCAGGGTGGAGCGCGGGCGGGCACGGTCGATCCTCGGCGTGCGGGTGGACGAGCCGAGTCCGTTGGCGCGTTCCCATCGGGGCGAGGGGGTCTTCACCCGGTTGTGGGCCGGGCTCAGGGACCCGGTGGGCTGGCGGTGCCTGCTGTACGGGTTCATACGTCTGCCGTGGGGGGTGCTGACGTTCGCGCTGACGCTGGTGAGCCTGTTCGTTCTGTGGCCGGTGCTCCCCTTCATCACGCGCGGGCTGACGGCGGTGGACCGGGCGATGGTCCGGGGGCTGCTCTCGCCCTCGGACGAGTTGGAGCGGCGGATCGCGGAGCTGGAGTCGGACCGGGGGGTGGTGGTGGACACCGCCGCCGCCGACCTGCGCCGCATCGAACGCGACCTCCACGACGGCGCCCAGGCCCGCCTGGTCGCCCTCGCCATGGGGCTCGGGCTGGCGAAGGAGAAGCTGGTGGACGATCCGGAAGCGGCGACCCGGATGGTGGAGGAGGCGCACGGCGAGGTGAAGGTCGCCCTCCAGGAGCTGCGCGACCTGGCCCGCGGCATCCACCCCGCCGTCCTCACCGACCGCGGCCTGGACGCCGCCCTCTCCTCCATAGCCTCCCGCTGCACCGTTCCCGTCGCGGTCTCGGTCGAGCTGGCCGGACGGCCGGCGGAGGCGATCGAGGGGATCGCCTATTTCACCGTCTCGGAACTCCTCCAGAACGTCAGCAAGCACAGCGGTGCGCGGACCGCCTCCGTCGAGGTGTGGCGCACGGCAGACCGGCTGATGCTCCAGGTCACGGACGACGGGCGGGGCGGGGCGCGGTTGGACGGCGGCGGTACGGGGTTGGCGGGGCTCGCCGAGCGGCTGGACGCGGTGGACGGGGTGTTCGTCCTCGTGTCGCCCGAGGGCGGACCGACGACCGTCACCGCCGAGTTGCCCTGGCGCGACCGGGCCTCCTGAGCGCGCCGACGCCCTGGCCGGCCCGTCGAAGCCGGTCTGCGGGGCTGCGCGGTCGGCCTGCGGGGGGTGCGCGGTCGGCCCGCGACGGGTGAGCCGGACTCCGGGATGGGCTGCGCGGCGGCCCGCGGAGGCACGGGACGGCCCACGGGAACACGGGGCGGCCCACCGGGGGGCCGCCCACGGGGGGTGGGGAAAACCCCCCGTCGCATACGGAGAAGAGCCTCATGGTGCGGAAGTCGGCCGAGCAGCACCCTTGAGGGAGAACGGTTCGCGGCGAAGGTCCGCGGCGAGGGACCACCACCAGCGCCTTCCCGGCGCGGGTGCGACCACCACCGGCACCGCGGCAGGCTCCGACGCACAGCCCGCTGAGAGACTGGACAGAGACGGAACGGACGGCATTCATGGCCACGGTATACGGACCGGACACACGGGACCGGGACCCCTTCGGTCCCGGCGCCGGTCGCGGGGCGAAGGCCCCGGCGAAGCATTTTCTCCCGGCACTGCTGCGGGCGCCGCTGGAGGCCCGTGCCTGGCGTGAACTCCTCTACGCGCTGCTGAGCTTCCCGCTCAGCACGGCGATGTTCGTCTTCGCGGTCGCCATGACGTCGATGAGCGCCGGCCTGCTGATCACCTTCATCGGGATTCCGGTGCTGGCCGCCGGTCTGGCCGTCTGCCGTGGGTTCGGCGCGCTGGAGCGGCAGCGGGCGCGGACGCTGCTGAAGGTGGAGGTGGCGAACCCGGCGCCCGTGCGGGCCGCGTCCGGCGGGCCGATGGCGTGGATGGGCGCGATCCTCAAGAGCGGGGTGTCCTGGCGGCATCTGCTGTACACGCTGCTGCACTTCCCGTGGTCCGTGTTCACCTTCACGGTCTCGGTGACGTTCTGGACGTACGGTCTCGCGGCGCTGACGTACCCGCTGTGGCACTGGATCTTCCCCGCCTTCGTGGGCAGCGGCGGCATCCAGCTCTACGGCGACCGCAACCACCAGGAGTATCTGGACTCCCCCGCCGAGCTGGCGATGACCGCGGCGGTCGGCCTGGCGCTGGTGCTGGCGTCGCCGTGGATCGTGCGGGGTCTGCTGACGGTGGACCGGCTCATGGTGACCGGGCTGCTCGGCCCGTCCCGGTTGGCGAACCGGGTCTCCGAGCTGGAGTCGGACCGGGGGGTGGTGGTGGACACCGCCGCCGCCGACCTGCGCCGCATCGAACGCGACCTCCACGACGGCGCCCAGGCCCGCCTGGTCGCCCTCGCCATGGACCTCGGGCTGGCGAAGGAGAAGCTCACCGACGACCCGGAGGCCGCCGCGCGCATGGTGGAGGAGGCGCACGGCGAGGTGAAGGTCGCCCTCCAGGAGCTGCGCGACCTGGCCCGCGGCATCCACCCCGCCGTCCTCACCGACCGCGGCCTGGACGCCGCCCTCTCCTCCATAGCCTCCCGCTGCACCGTCCCGGTGAAGGTCCAGGTGGACCTGGACGCCCGCCCCGCACAGGCCATCGAGGGAATCGCGTATTTCACCGTCTCGGAACTCCTCCAGAACATCAGCAAGCACTCCGGTGCGATACGGGCCGCGGTCGATGTGTGGCGCACGGCCGACCGGCTGATGCTCCAGGTCACGGACGACGGGCGGGGCGGGGCCTCGGTCTCCGCGGGCGGCGGGCTGGCCGGGTTGACGGAGCGGCTGGACGCGGTGGACGGAGTCCTCGTGGTCGACTCCCCGCCCGGCGGCCCGACGACGGTCACCGCCGAGCTGCCCTGGCGAGGCTGATCCACCAAGAGCCGCCTTCGCCGGAGGCCCAGCCCCCGTACCCGACCTGGACCGGCTCTCGCCCCCGTACCCGTCCGGCTCCGGGCGGGTACGGGGGCGGGCACCGCCCCTCCCTCACACCCGGCGGGCCCGGCCGGCGGCCCGCCCGACAGGCCCGCACCGGCCCCCGGCGGGCGCCTCCCGCTATGGCGCCCCGGCGCCGCGCTCTGGTGCCGCGCTCCCCGTCGCCGCGCCCTGCTCCGGCACCGTGCCGGCAAGCCCTCCGGAGCATTCCGGACCTCCCGATGCTCCAGAGGCAGAGGAAGGGCCTCCGCTTGTGTGCGGCACGTGCCGCGGCACGTTATCCACAGGGCCCGCGCTCGCCTTCTGGTCCTGGGATGCTGGGGCGGGTCGGGCGCGGTGCGCGCAAGGGCGCGGAGAGCGCGGAATCAGCGGAACAGTGGGGGAAGCGTCGTCGTGGAGAACGTGGAGAACAGAGTGCGTGTGGTCATCGCCGAGGATTCGGTACTGCTTCGGGAAGGGCTCACCCGCCTGCTCACCGATCTCGGGCACGACGTGATCGCGGGCGTCGGGGATGCCGAGGCGCTGCTCAAGACCCTGGCGGATCTCGACGGCCAGCAGTCGTTGCCGGATGTGGTGGTGGCCGACGTACGGATGCCGCCGACGCACACGGACGAGGGCGTGCGGGCGGCCGTCCGGCTGCGGAAGGACTATCCGGGCATCGGAGTGCTGGTCCTCTCGCAGTATGTGGAGGAGCAGTACGCCACCGAGCTGCTCGCGGGCAGCAGCCGGGGGATCGGGTATCTGCTGAAGGACCGGGTGGCCGAGGTCCGCGAGTTCGTGGACGCGGTCGTACGGGTGGCCCAGGGCGGCACGGCGTTGGACCCGGAAGTGGTGGCGCAGTTGCTGGGCCGCAGCCGTAAGCAGGACGTGCTGGCGGGGCTGACGCCGCGCGAGCGCGAGGTCCTCGGTCTGATGGCCGAGGGCCGGACGAACTCGGCTGTCGCCCGGCAGCTCGTGGTGAGCGACGGAGCGGTGGAGAAGCACGTCAGCAACATCTTCCAGAAGCTGGGGCTCTCACCCAGCGACGGAGACCACCGACGCGTCCTCGCCGTGCTCACCTACCTCAAGTCCTGACGCAGGGCCTCCGGACACCAGCAATCCGGCGGCCCGGCCTCCCGGACGCCCGGCCTCCGGAAGTCTGGCCTCGGGGTGCCCGGCCTCCCGGACACCCGGCCCCCGTCGCCCAGCCTCCCGGACACCCGGCCCCCGTCGCCCGGTATCGCGGTGCCCGGCCTCCCGGCGTCCAGCCTCCGGGCACCGGGCCCAACCGGCACCCAGCCTCCGGACTCCCGGCCGACCAGCTCCCGACCTCTCCGACGCCACTTGCACTTCCGGCGTCCGACTCCTCCGGGTGTCTGGCGCCCTGTCCGGCACGCGGAGGTGCACCGGAGCGCGCGCGTCCCATGGGAGCGTTCCGGGAGCGCTCCGGAGGCATACGGGTGTCCGGCGGGCCTCGGTGGGGCACCTCTGCACGGGGGAGGACACGAGCCGACCGGGCCGAGGCAGGAGCCAGACGCAGGAGGCAGACGCAGGAGGCAGTCGAGAAACGGACGAGCGACGACCACGAGGCTGGCGGGAAGCGGGCGCGAGGCGGACGGGCGAGAAGGCCCGCGAGGCGGACGACGGAAGCGACCGCGAGGCGTCCGGGGCGAGGACAGGCACGAGGAAGGCCGAGGAGCGGAACCCAGGCCCAGGACCCGAGACCCGAGCCCAGGACCAGTGGCCCGAGGCCAGGGGCCAGGGGCCAGGGGCCAGGGGCCAGGGGCCAGGGACCAGGGGCCCGAAGCGGACCACGGACCACGGACCACGGACCGAGACCCGAGGCCAGGCATCAGAACCATGGGCCACAGGCCAGGGCCTGCGGCCGCCGCGAAACGTCGCCTTCTCACAAACGGGGGGCCTGCACAACATGGCTAAACCGGCCAATAAGGCGTCTCAAAATGGTGTCCACCATATGATTGATCCGGGGAGACTGACCCGCGCGGACGTAGGGTGGCCCCTGGGGTCGCCGGCTGGCCGGACGGTCCCGAACCGCCGCCCCAAGGGAGGTCCAGTTCAGTGACGAGCCAGGTCAGTAGCGCGGCAGAGACGGCCGACGAGGCCAACGACGCCGTCCTCGGAGGCCAGCGCGCCCCCGAGTCAGGTACGACGGGAACCGAGGGCGGCGACGGGAAAGAGGTCCGCCGCCTGGACCGGGTGGTCATCCGCTTCGCGGGCGACTCGGGTGACGGTATGCAGCTCACGGGTGACCGGTTCACCTCGGAGACGGCTTCCTTCGGCAACGATCTGTCCACCCTGCCGAACTTCCCCGCCGAGATCCGTGCCCCCGCCGGCACCCTTCCGGGAGTCTCCTCCTTCCAGCTCCACTTCGCCGATCACGACATCCTCACCCCCGGCGACGCCCCGAACGTCCTGGTCGCGATGAACCCGGCCGCGCTGAAGGCGAACATCGCCGACGTGCCGCGCGGCGCGGAGGTCATCGTGAACACGGACGAGTTCACGAAGCGGCCGATGGCGAAGGTGGGATACGCGACCAGTCCGCTGGAGGACGGTTCGCTGGATGCCTACAACGTCCACCCGGTGCCGCTCACGACGCTGACGATCGAGGCGCTGAAGGACTTCGGGCTCCCCCGCAGGGAGGCCGAGCGGTCGAAGAACATGTTCGCGCTGGGGCTGCTGTCCTGGATGTACCACCGGCCGACCGAGGGGACGGAGGCGTTCCTGCGGCGGAAGTTCGCGAAGAAGCCGCAGATCGCCGAGGCGAACGTGGCGGCCTTCCGCGCCGGGTGGAATTTCGGCGAGACCACCGAGGACTTCGCCGTCTCCTACGAGGTCGCCCCGGCCTCCCAGGCGTTCCCGACCGGCACCTACCGCAACATCTCGGGGAACCTCGCCCTGTCGTACGGGCTGATCGCCGCCGGGCGCCTCGCGGACCTGCCGATCTACCTGGGCTCGTATCCGATCACCCCGGCCTCGGACATCCTGCACGAGTTGTCCCGGCACAAGAACTTCGGCGTGCGGACCTTCCAGGCCGAGGACGAGATCGCCGGCATCGGCGCGGCGCTCGGCGCGGCGTTCGGCGGTGCGCTCGGCGTCACGACGACCTCCGGGCCGGGTGTGGCCCTGAAGTCGGAGACGATCGGGCTCGCGGTGTCGCTGGAGTTGCCTCTGCTGATCGTCGACATCCAGCGCGGCGGCCCCTCGACCGGGCTGCCGACCAAGACCGAGCAGGCCGATCTGCTCCAGGCGATGTACGGGCGGAACGGCGAGGCCCCCGTCCCGATCGTGGCCCCGCGCACCCCCGCCGACTGCTTCGACGCCGCCATCGACGCGGCGCGGATCGCGTTGACCTACCGGACGCCGGTCTTCCTGCTCTCGGACGGGTATCTCGCCAACGGCTCCGAGCCCTGGCGGATTCCGGAGACGGACAGCTTGCCCGACCTCCGGGTGCGGTTCGCGTCGGGCCCGAACCACACGCTGGCCGACGGCACCGAGGTGTTCTGGCCGTACAAGCGCGACCCGCACACCCTGGCCCGTCCGTGGGCCGTCCCCGGTACGCCCGGTCTCGAACACCGTATCGGCGGCATCGAGAAGCAGGACGGCACCGGCAACATCTCCTACGACCCGGCCAACCACGACCTCATGGTCCGCACCCGGCAGGCCAAGGTCGACGGCATCGAGGTCCCGGACCTCCAGGTCGACGACCCCTCCGCCGACTCCCGGCTCCGCACGGAGGGGGACGGCGCCGCCGCGGCCCGCACGCTGGTGATCGGCTGGGGTTCGACGTACGGGCCGATCACCGCCGCCGTACGCCGTCTGCGCGCCGAGGGCCTGCCCATCGCCCAGGCCCATCTGCGCCACCTCAACCCCTTCCCGAAGAATCTCGGCGAGGTGCTGAAGCGCTACGACAGGGTCGTGGTGCCGGAGATGAACCTCGGCCAGCTCGCGATGCTGCTGCGGGCGAAGTACCTGGTGGACGCGCACAGCTTCAACCAGGTCAACGGAATGCCGTTCAAGGCGGAACAGCTCGCCACGGCTCTCAAGGAGGCCATCGATGCCTGACACGGGGGAACTGCTCCACAACGACTTGTTGCAGTTGGTGCCGAAGGCCGAAGCCAAGCAGTCCATGAAGGACTTCAAGTCCGACCAGGAGGTGCGCTGGTGCCCCGGCTGCGGTGACTACGCCGTCCTCGCCGCGGTCCAGGGCTTCATGCCGGAGCTGGGGCTGGCCAAGGAGAACATCGCCTTCGTCTCCGGCATCGGCTGCTCCTCCCGCTTCCCGTACTACATGAACACCTACGGGATGCACTCCATCCACGGCCGCGCGCCCGCCATCGCCACCGGGCTCGCCACCTCCCGCCGGGACCTGTCGGTGTGGGTGGTCACCGGTGACGGCGACGCGCTCTCCATCGGCGGCAACCACCTCATCCACGCCCTGCGCCGCAACGTCAACCTGAAGATCCTGCTGTTCAACAACCGGATCTACGGGCTGACGAAGGGGCAGTACAGCCCCACCTCCGAGCTGGGCAAGATCACCAAGTCGACGCCGATGGGCTCGCTCGACGCGCCCTTCAACCCGGTGTCCCTGGCCATCGGCGCGGAGGCGACGTTCGTCGCGCGGACGGTCGACTCCGACCGCAAGCACCTCACCGGCGTGCTGCGCGCGGCGGCCGAGCACCCCGGCACGGCACTGGTGGAGATCTACCAGAACTGCAACATCTTCAACGACGGCGCCTTCGAGGTCCTCAAGGACAAGGAGCAGGCGACCGAGGCGGTGATCCGGCTGGAACACGGGCAGCCGATCCTCTTCGGCTCCGAGGGCTCCAAGGGCGTCGTCCGGGACCCCGCCACCGGGGACCTGAAGGTCGTCGCCGTCACCGACGAGAACCGCGCCCAGGTCCTCGTCCACGACGCCCACGCCGACTCCCCCACCACGGCGTTCGCGCTGTCCCGGCTGGCCGACGCCGACACTCTGCACCACACCCCCATCGGGGTGCTGCGGGACGTCGAGCGGCCCGTCTACGACACCCTGATGTCCGACCAGTTGGAGACCGCCGTGGACCGCGACGGCAAGGGCGACCTCGGTGCGCTCCTCGCCGGGAACGACACCTGGACGGTCATCGGCTGACCGCCCGCCGCCCGACCCTCCCGGCCGGGAGGCGTCACGGAATCGAGGGCCCGGACCCGACCCTCCAGGGGATCGGGACCGGGCCCCCGTGCGTCCGCCCCGCCCCCGGCTCCGGACCCGTCGCACACCCCGCCCCGCCCTCCCTTCACACGGATCCGGGCCCTCGTGAGTCCCGACCCGGTTCCGGGCCCCTCGCACGCCCCCGCCGGAACCGGGCCGCACGCACGACTGTCATGAGCGTCCTGCTGAAACGGCTATGACAGAAGGCCCTCCCGGCGTTACCGTCATGCCCGTCGGCACATCCGCCGGCGCCAGCACGTCGGGAGGGCCCGTGAAGGGGAAGAACGAGCAGCGGGCCGGCCTGCTGTACGGATACGGCGCGTACGGCATGTGGGGCCTGGTCCCGCTGTTCTGGCCGCTGCTGAAACCGTCCGGGGCGATCGAGATCCTGGCCCACCGGATGGTCTGGTCGCTCGGCGTCGTCGGGGTCGCCCTGCTCGTGACGCGCCACTGGGCGTGGGTCGGCGGGCTGGTCCGGGACCGGCGCAAGCTGGGGCTGATAGCGGTCGCGGCGGCGACGATCACGGTCAACTGGGGGCTGTACATCTGGGCCGTGAACAACGGCCAGGTCGTCGAGGCGTCGCTCGGCTACTTCATCAACCCGTTGGTCACCATCGCCATGGGCGTCCTGCTGCTGGGCGAACGGCTGCGGCCCGTGCAGTGGATCGCGGTCGCCACGGGCCTGCTCGCCGTCCTGGTCCTGGCGATCGGGTACGGCCGGCCGCCGTGGATCTCGTTGGTGCTGGCGTCCTCCTTCGCCACGTACGGCCTGGTGAAGAAGAAGGTGGACATGGGCGGCCTGGAGTCCCTGGCCGCCGAGACCGCCGTCCTGTTCCTGCCCGCGCTCGGCTTCCTGCTCTGGCTCTCGGCCACCGGCGCGTCCACGTTCACCGCCGGGGGCGCGGGGCACGGGGTGCTGCTGGCGGCGACGGGCATCGTCACGGCGGTCCCGCTGATCTGCTTCGGCGCGGCGGCGGTGCGGGTGCCGCTGTCCACGCTGGGGCTGCTCCAGTACCTGGCGCCGGTCTTCCAGTTCGCGCTGGGCATCCTCTACTTCCACGAGGCGATGCCGCCGGAGCGGTGGGCCGGGTTCGCCCTGGTCTGGCTGGCATTGTCGCTGCTGACCTGGGACGCCTTGCGTGCCGCGCGGCGCAACCGGGCCCTGGCGGTGAAGCTGCTGGCGGCGAGTGCGGGCGGACCGGCCCCCGCGACCCCGGAAGCCGCCGACGCGCACACCCCGCTCCCGACGCCCCAGCAAAAGATTACCTAGTTGCTTTTCTTACTCGGTTACGTTTTCCTGGTCCTCCGGGCACGTGACCGAGGGAGCGGCATGAGCGACGACGGCGTACTCATCGTGGGCGCGGGGCCCACCGGACTGGTGCTGGCCTGCGATCTGGCGCGGCGGGGCGTGGCCGTGCGGATCGTGGACCGGTCGCCCGCACCGCCGCGCACCTCACGCGCCAAGGGCCCCAACGCCCGGTCGATGGAGGTCCTGGACGATCTCGGGGTGGTCGACGAGGTGCTGGCCGCCGGTTCGGCCCCGCTGCCGATGCTGAAGTACCGCGACCGCCTCCCCGTCGCGGAGGCCGATCCGTGGGCGGGTTCGGCCCCGACGCCGGACGCCCCGTACGACCGGGGGCGGTTGATCGCCCAGTGGCGGCTGGAGGAGATCCTGCGCGGGCGGTTGGCCGGGTACGGCGTCCGGGTGGAGCTGGGCCGCGAGGTGGTGGGCCTGGCCGGGGGCGCGGGCGGCGGGGACCCGGTCACCGTGGCGTTCGCGGAGGGGCCGGCGGCGCGGGCGCGGTACGTCGTCGGGTGCGACGGGGCCCACAGCTCCGTGCGCAAGCTGCTCGGGATCGGGTTCGGGGGGACGACCGCCGAGGACCAGGTGATGGTCTGCGGTGACGTCGAGCTGGCCGAGGGCGTCCTGGACCGCGGCCGCTGGCACCAGTGGTTCGACGAGGACGGGGCGGTGATGCTCTGCCCGATCCCCGGTACGCGGGCGGGCTGGTGGTTCCAGGCGGGGCCCGAGCGGGACGGGCGGGGGCGGCCGCTCGCGCCCTCCGCCGACGGGTTCCGGCGGCTGTTCGCCCACCACACCGGGCTGCCCGGCCGCCACCTCGTCCGGGCCGAGCTGCTGTCGACGTACCGGGTCAACGTGCGGATGGCGGACCGTTTCCGCGCGGGGCGCGTCCTGCTCGCCGGGGACGCGGCGCATGTGCACGCCGTCGCGGGCGGGCTGGGGATGAACACGGGCATCCAGGACGCGTTCAACCTGGGCTGGAAGCTGGGCCTGGTCCTCGCGGGCCGGGCGGACCCGGAGCTGCTGGACACCTACGAGGAGGAGCGGCTGCCGGTGGCCGCCCGGACGCTCGACCTCACCTCCGAGCGCCTGCGGGCCACGCTGGAGGCGATCCGCCGGCCCGGCGGCGGCCTGGACGCGGCGATCACCCCGGACACGACCGGGCTGGGCATCGGCTACCGGTGGAGCTCCCTGGCCGTACACCCCGCGGAGCCCGCCGCCCACGCCGTGCGCCCCGGCGCCCCCGCCGATCCGCGCCCCGGCGACCGTGCGCCGGACGCCCCCTGCCGGGAGGCCGCGACCGGGGCCCGCACCCGCCTGCACCGCGTCTTCGCGGGCCCCCGCACCACGGTCCTCGGATTCGGTCCCGGCAGCGCGGAGGCCCTGCGCGCGGTGGCCGCCGCGTACGGCGGGGCGGGGGTGCGGGCCTGCCGGGTGTACGCGGCGCGGGAGGACCGGGCCGGGGCGGAGCCGGGTGCGGTGGTCGACGACCGGGGGCACGCGGCGACGGCGTACGGAATCGGTGGTCCCGGTTCCGGCTCGGCGGTCACGGGCGCCCTGGTGGTCGTCCGGCCCGACCACCACGTGGGCGTCCGCGCCCCGGCGGACGACGTCCGCTCCGTACGGGCGTACCTGCGCCGGCTGTACGGGGCGGGGCGCACCGGTGACGGACCGGTCCCCACGGTGGACGCCGCGCGGTGAAGGCCGATGGAGCGCCCGGATGGGGACGGTGCCGGGGGCCGTGCGGAAGGCGCGGGGGCACGCGTCGCGACACGCGTACGGCTCCGCGCCCCAGGCTCCCGGCGTCCTCTCGCGGATCGCGTGGGGGATCCCGCGCATCGGAGACCGTACGGACACCCCGCCCGAGCGCCCGTGCAGGGCAGCGGTCGGACCGGACTCGACGCGAGGTCAGCCGCGCCGGTCCTCGACGTGCAGGACGTGCGGTTCGGTGCCGTCCCGGTGGCGCTTGGACCGGCCCAGCAGCCCGACCTCGAGCTGCGACGGATCACGGGGCTCGTCGGGGCCGACATAGGTGAGGACGTCGTCATGGTGCCCGGTGACGACCCACCCCTCCACGTCCTGGAGGTCGATCACCCCGAAGTCGCCGGCCGAGGACCCGCTGCGCACCGGACCGAACGTGCCCAGTATCCCGGTGGCCTGTTCGGCGAGGTCGCCCTCCGGGGCGGTCAGCACGACGCACGTGCCGTGCTCGAACAGCACCCAGGATTTATGGGGGTCGGCGAGTATCCGCCGCCAGACGTCAATCAGCGAGTCGGCATTCATGGCGTCATCATGCCGAAGGGCACTGACACCGGGCCGCGTCCGACGGAAGCCTTCCGAACCCGCGCGCCGGCGGACCCGAGGGCCGCCGCGCCGGCCCTCACCGTGTGCGGCCTTCCTCGCGGGCGCGGTGGGCGCGGACCTTGTGGCGGTTGCCGCAGCGTTCCATGGAGCACCAGCGGCGTTTGCCGGGGCGGGAGGTGTCGACGAAGAGCAGGCGGCAGTCGTGCGCGGCGCAGGTGCGGACGCGGTGGGCGTGCGCGCCGGTGAGCAGGTCGATCGCGTCGCGGGCGACGGTGGACAGCAGGTGGGACCCGGTGCCGCCGGGCGCCCACGCGCGGTCGCCGCCGCCCGTCAACCGGGCTCCCAGGGGGGCGGGTTCCGCCGCCGCGTTGACGGTGGCGAGGTCCGCCGCGCCGGGCCGCCGGGCCCGCACGTGGTCCTCCGTCAGCCGCCACAGCGCGTCGCGCAGAGCGCGCGCGGCCGCCACCTCGGCCGCGCTCACGGCGAGGTCGAGCCCGTCCGGCAGACGGCTCTCGTCCGCCCAGCGCTCCAGGTCGCGCGGCCCGTGCAGCACCTCGAAACGGGCCAGCGGGCCAGGACCGCCGGTGACCAGCAACTCCAGGCACAGCGCGCCCGGATCGAACCGGAACGAGCTGCCGTCCGGGTGGCGCAGCAGCAGCCCGGCGGGCGTCGGCCGCTCCACCGGGGCCCTCGGCGCCGGCGCGTCCATTGCGTCTCCGCTCATGTAACCAGTATAAACGGTTTCCATGACGCAGACCCTTTCCTGGAAGCTCGTGATCGACAGCGCCGACCCGCACGCCCAAGCGGGCTTCTGGGCCGAGGCCCTGGGCTATCTCATCGAGGACAACAGCCCCCTGATCGAGCAGTTGCTCGCGGCCGGGGCGGCCCCGGAGTCCGCCACGACCCGCGCCCACGGCCGCCGCGCCTGGCTCGACCTCGCGGCGGCCCGCCACCCGGACGACCCGTACGACGCGACCAGCGGTGCGGGGTCGGGGCGGCGGCTGCTGTTCCAGCGGGTGCCGGAGCCCAAGACCGGGAAGAACCGCCTCCACATCGACGTCCACAGCGCCCCCGGCCGCCGCGACGCCGAGGCGGAACGGCTGGTGGGGCTCGGCGCTCGGGTGCTCCGCACGGTCGACGAGCCGGGCGGGAGCTGGCTCGTTCTCACGGACCCCGAGGGCAACGAGTTCTGCCTCAACTGAGCGGCTCGCGGGGTCCGTTCTCCGGGACGGGGAAGCCACGCGGGCGGGGAGAGCGCAACTTCGACACGGGCCGCGGGGGCGGCTACCTTCACCTCGTCCTCGGCGGCCGCCCCGGTCGCGGAGGAGTGCGCACAGGGCCGAGCCGCCCGCGACGGGACGCCGTACGCCACGCCCGCGCGCCTCGCCCCGTGCGCCGGCCATGGAGCCGGTCCGCCCCCGGCATCACCCAAGGAGAGACGCGTTGCCCCATCTCGCGCTGTACACCTTCGGCGTCCTGACGTCGCCTCTCGCCGACCCCGGCCCCCTCACGCGCGCACTCCAGGACAGCGGCGGGCCCGTCTACCGGCAGATCAGCCGACACCCCGGACACCTCGGCCACGCGGAGGCGGTGGACGGCGACCGGGGCGCACCCTTCGACGCGGACTGGGGGGCGTGGGGAGCGTTCGCGGTACCGACCTGGTACGCCAAGGGCCGTACGGCGGAGACCACCGCCCTGGCCGCGACCCTCTCCCTCTGGACCGACCGGCGCCCCGCCTTCGACGCCGTCTACACCGGTCCGCACCGGGCCGCGCTGAGCAGGCGCCACGACTGGTTCGAGAGGACGGGACACCCCACGCACGCGCTCTGGTGGGTCTCCGAGGGCGTGATACCCACCTGGCAGCACGGGGTCTCCCGGTTGGAACACCTCCACGCCCACGGTCCCGCGCCGCACGCCTTCACCTTCCGCGACGCTTTCGCCCCGGACGGGGCCCCGACCCGGATCACCGGCACCGGGACGGCGATCGACCAGGTCGGTCGACCAGGGTCGGTCGACCAGGCCGACCAGGTCGGGCAGCCCGGTCTCGGTCCTGCTTCGCGGACCTGGAACCGCAGGAGGCCCCGTCGTCGGAGCTCACAGGCATCGGCGTCTCCAGGTTGACGCACCGGGCCGGCCGCCGGCCGGCGGATCAGTCGAGGAAGAGACTCATGTACAGGGCAGTCTCCCCCTCGGACTCGGTGGCGCTGTAGAGGGAAGTGTCCAGGCCGCAGAAGGTGAAGCCCATGCGCTGGTAGGCGCGGATGGCTGGAGCGTTGATGTTGGTCACTTCCAGCCACACGTGCCCGGCACCGCGTTCCCGTGCCCAGTCGATCGCGTGGCTCATCAGTGTGCGCCCGATCCCCCGGCCCTGGTACGGACCGGCCACCTGGATATCGGTGATGACCAGCCGCCGGTTCCACGGCTCGTACCCCGTGTCGACATAGCCGCACACGCGTGCGCCGTCCAGCGCGACGAACCGGCGCTCGGCCTCCGACGTCTCACCGGCCTCGGGCTCGTCGTCGGGGAAGACCTTGTGAACGGGCGGGTCCAGCCGGGCGGGCCTGAGAGTGAACCCGTCCTTGGAGCCGACCACCTCGAAGACGGTGTCCGAGCTGAACTCGCCCTTGATGGCGGCGGACTTGTCCGTCTCGCTCACCGCCACGCGGTAGACGATCGCCTCCGCCGCCTCACGTTCGGCCGCTCCAGGGTCAGGTGGGATCACTCCCTCACCGTATCGGCCCGGTGCGCCACGGCGGCCGAGTCCAGCCCGCCGGCCGGACCACCGGCGGCAGACCTGCGTCGGCGGTCGAACGAGCCCGGCCGAACCAGGCAGGGAACACCCGACCGGTACGCGATGCCCGCCCGCGGGACGCCCCGCCGATCCTGCGCGAAGAATCCTGCGACAAGCCCATGACGCCAGGTCACGACGTGTCCGTGACGTCTCGCCGCACTTCCCCCGGGCGTCACGTCGGTGGATCGGGGCTTAGCCTCTGCGGTGTCACCTTGGGCAGCGAGAGGATCGTCCGTGTTCGACGAGCGGTTGGAAGAGTTCTCCCGACAGCGGCTGGGCGGGCGTCCCGTGCCGGAGGACGTGCGGGCGCTGGCGGCGGCGCAGTGGGAGGGGGTCGAGCACCCCTTCGCGCGGCTCGGCATCACCCTCCTGGAGCCCGATGCCCGGCACCCGCTGACCGACCACGACTACCTCACCGAGGCGGACCGCGCCGATCCGGACATCATGGCCAACTGCGCGGCGGCCGCGGAGATGGCCACGTGGCTGAAGGCCGTGGCCGAGGACGAGGACGGCAACTTCTACGGGTACTGGCTGCACCCCCGGCAGCGGGAGGACCAGCCCCCTCCGGTCGTCAAGGTCGACACGGAGTGGAGTTACTGGCCGTTGGGCGGGCGCACGTTCTCCGAAGCCTGTCTGTACGACCTCTCCGTCGAGGACGACGAGCTGTTCGCGGAGGTCGCCGCGGGGCTCGCGCGGCTGGGCGTCACCGTGCCCGCCCCGTCCCCCGCGGACCTCGACTTCCCGCCCGCCGACCCCGCCCCGGAGGACGTGCACGCGCTGCTCTACTCCGCCGAGCGGAAGAGGCTCGGGCTGTCGGAGTAGGGCGGGTCGCGGGGCCCGCATCCGCTGAGAGCCGCTGAGCCACGGTGATCACGGTGAGGGGCGTGAAGCCTCTCGGACGAACACTGGTCGGGGCGGGAGCGCATCGGGCATCGGGCATCGGCGGTGGCTCAATCGATGGTTTTGCCTGGGGGGCGTCACCGCTTCCGGTGATGCCCGCCTCTCGTCGGAGCCTGCGAGGCCGGACCGCCGCGGTACCGGTGGTGGCCTGATCCGCCACTGGAGGTCTGCACACAACCCACGAAAGCGGCCACGCACGGCCATCCGTCGTTCGAGGCCACCCTGGCGACGGCCTCGAACCGCGCCGCGGGTTGGCCGACGCGCGACGCCACGGCCGGCTCGCGCTCGAAGTGGCCGACGCATACGCCGTGTTCCACCGCACCGCACCACAGAGGCGGGCGCGCGGGCGGCGGGCCGTTGTCAGTGGTGTCTGGTGGAATGACAGGGCAAGGCTGACAGGGCCGCACACGCGTGCGGGACGCACGGGAACGAAGGGGTGCTCCGCGAGATGACCGACGACCGCGACCTGTGGAAACTGCTGACGTCCACGCCCTCCGCCGATCTGCGCCGCCGCGCCGCCATCGTCGACGCCGTGCGGCGGGGCGTCGACGGCTACCCGGAGGGCCGGACCCCCCGCTCGGCGGGGCCCGCCGCCCGGTACGCCTGGAACGACGGCGGGGGCCAGTCCACCGTCTGGTACTGGTTCCCCGACGGCCGCGCCCTGCTCACCGTCTTCGACCACGAGATCCGCCTGAATCTGCTGGCCGGACGCGAATACCGGGCCCAGCTCGCCCTGTACGACGGCGTCCCCGACGACCTCAAGCAGGTCGTCGTCGGCCAGCAGGAGACCTACGAGTCCAGGAACCTCACCGACCCCGCCACCGGTGCCACCGTGCTCGCCGCGAGCGGCGTGTTCTGGTACGACGGCGCGCGGTGGCACATAGCGGAGGGCGTGATCCGCGCCGCCGCCGAACACCAGGCCGCCACGGACGCGTTGCGGGATACGGGCTTCGCCTACTGCATGGGCCCCTACCTCCTGGGCAAGGACTTCACGCCCGCCCACGTCATCGCCCGTGGGGAGGAGAACGACTACGACGAGTTCGTCGACGACGACGGCGAACCCCTCGACTGGCGCGCCCTGATCAAGGACGCCTTCGCCCAACACGCCTGACGCCGGCCCTCCCGCCGCCCGGCACCCCCCAGCCCTCGATTCCCCCCAGTCCCCGGCACCCCCGGTCCTCTGCACCCCCCGGTCCTCTGCACCCCCCGGTCCTCGGTGAGCTCCCGAGTCCGCCGCCCCGGCGACCGGAGGCCCAGGGCCGGGGAGAGCCAAGCCCGGAGCCCGGGGGGAGCCCGAAGGCCGGAGTCCGGGGGCCGGGGGCCTGAGTCCGAGGGCTGAGGGCCGGGGGCCGGCGGTTGGGGAGCCCGCAGGCCGGAGGTCGGCCGGCAGGCTCCCGGCGAACGACACGGGCGCCGGCTCACTCCCCCGGTGTCCCACCGCCCTCGCCCCGGTCCTCGTCATCCCCGCCCCTCTCGCCCCCGCTCCTCTCGCCCTCGCTCCTGCCGCCCCCGCCCCGGCCCCGCTCGTCGCGGCTGCTCCCCTCCCCCTCGCTGTCGTCGTTCTCGTGGTCGGTCCGTCGGCTCAGGACCTCCTGGCGGATGCGCTCCGTCATCAGGTCCGCGAGCGGGTCCGTCACGTCCCAGGAGTGGGCGGCGGGGTGCCGGTCGTACAGGAAGCACGCCGATCCCTCCGTGACGGAGAGCCGGCGGATCACGGCCGGGCACGGCAGCAGTTCGGCGAAGCGGAACTTCCGGCGCGTGCCGGTGTCCGTCCAGAACATCCACAGGTCCCGCGGGGAGACCCGCGCGGCCGACCAGAGCTGGGCCGCGTGCTCGGTCTCCTCGCCGTGCTCGCCGAGTTCGCAGAGCAGGAAGTCGTCCAGGACGGGCGCGTCCACCTCCTGGCCGGGCGGCACGTCATCCAGGGACATGAGCGCGACGCGTGCGCCCATCGCGGGGAGTTCGGTGAAGGCGGTGCACTGCAACACGGGGCTCATCCTTGCCGGTCGGGAACGAGGGGGGTACGGGCTGCCGCGCAGAAGGCGTCCACCGGGGGCGCCGCGGTCAGGGGGCGCAGGACGAGCCCGTACCAGGCGGTGGCGTCGCGGGCGACGAACTCGTACGGCAGGCCGTCCGCGAGCCGCAGCAGCGCGTAGTCGTGTTCGCGGAAGCTGTCCACCCAGAGGCGGAGTTCGGCCGGTGCGTCGCGGTGGGGCCCGGTGACCGGGTGCAGCGCGCGGGGCGGGAGCCACGGGCTGGTGTACGGGTCGGGGTCCAGCGCGTCCGCGAGCCGCCGCGCCTGCCGCCGCAGCCACCGGAGCGCGAGCCGCCGCGTGGGGGCGATGGTCCCGCCGAGCCGGACGGACCGCGCCGCGTCGCCGCCGCGGCTCTCCGCCGCGTACCAACGGCCCTCCGGCCGCCGCGCGTTCACAGGACCTCGCCCCGGCTGCGGGCGTTGAGCCGGGCGATCCTGGCTCGCAGTTGCTCTATGACCAGCGCGGGGCGGACGCGGTGCGGTTCGGCCTCCCACTCGATCCCACCGCCGACGGGGCGGAGCGACCAGTAGGGGCCGGCGACCCCCCGGAACTCCGCCACGCGGTCGTTCCGGCCGGTGTCGACCACGAGGGCGCCGAGGGCCGGGGCAAAGGGGGGCGGGGGGCCGGGAATCGGGGGGTCGGGAGGTTCCTGCGCGTTCGGACAAGCGTTCTCGCCGTACACCTATCGCTTCTCTCCGTAGTCATTCCACTACCAAGCGGGCTCAGCGTGTCCTAACGTGAAACGCCATTCAACTTGTCGATCCGGCACGGAAGATCGGTGAACGGTACGTGAATCGCAAGGAGTTAAATCCGGAGGCATCGCCGCAGGCGGCCCTCGGCGCACGTCTGCGCAGGATGCGGGAGGGACGGGGGTGGACGCAGGAGGATTTCGCCGGGAGGGCGGGGTACTCCAGCACGCACGTCTCGTCGGTCGAAACTGGCCGCAAGGTTGCGACCTTGCGTTTCGCGCGGGGTGCCGACCGGGCCTTCGGGATCAAGGACACCCCGGAGTCGTTCGAGCGCGAGGTGCGCGAGATCAAGCACGGCAGCCTGCTGGAGGGCTTCCCCGAGTTCCAGAACTACGAGCGCCGGGCGGCGGAGATCCGGCTGTACGAGGTCGGCGTGATACCGGGACTGCTCCAGACGAAGGAGTACGCAACGGCGCTGGCCGAGAGCGCGGTCCGGCGCGGGGCCATCACCCCGGAGCAGGCGGCGGAACGGATCGCGCTCGTCGAGGAACGCCAGGCGACACTGTTCCGGAAGAACCCGCCGCTGGTCTTCGCACTGCTGGACGAGAGCTGCCTCCTGCGCCCCGTGGGCGGGAAGAAGGTGATGGAGGCGCAGTTGGACCGGCTGCTGGAGTTCGCCGAGCTGCCCAACACCGTGCTCCAGGTGGTTCCGTTCTCCATGGGGGAGCACCGCCCGTTCGATCTGCCGCTCTACATCCTCACGATGCCGGACCGCTCGGTGATGTCGTACGCCGAATCCGCCCAACAGGGCTATCTGGAGCGGGAAAGTACCGTCGTCGTGCCTCTGCTGACCGCCTACCATCAGATGCAGGCCGTAGCCCCCTCCCAGGCGGCCTCCGTAGACAAGATCTGGCAGTTGCGAAAGGGCACCCTGTGACAACCGAAACCCCCCGCTGGTACACCTCCTCGTACAGCAACAACGGCGGTGCTTGCGTCGAGGTCGCCACCAACCTCGCCGCCCCGAACGGCGTCGTGCCGGTCCGCGACTCCAAGGACGTGAGCGGTCCCGTCCTCAACGTCCGCGCCGGTGCGTTCAGCTCGTTCGTCATGGGTATCAAGTCGGGTGAGCTGCACCGCTCGTAGTCACGAAGGGAACTCCATGACGACCGACTCCCCCCGCTGGTTCACGTCCTCGTACAGCGACAACGGCGGCCAGTGCGTCGAGGTCGCCACCAACCTCGCCGCGCCGAACGGCGTCGTCCCCGTCCGCGACTCCAAGAACACGGGCGGCCCGGTCCTCAACCTGGCCACCACCGCGTTCGACTCCTTCGTCGCGGGCGTCCGGGCGGGAGAATTCGGCACCGTCTGAACAGCGAGAAGCCCCACCGCCCGTGCGGTGGGGCTTCTCGCTGCCCGTCGACGGGCGGGGGCTCGCCGGGGGATGCCGCCGGTCCGGTGGGGCGGTGGACCGGAGGCCGGTGGGGTGGAAGGCGGTGGAGCCCGCAGCGGGCACCGGAGAAGGTGCGCGACCATCCGGCACACGACCCCCGTCCGCCGGTCACGGGCGTACGGCTGTCCGCGCGCCGCAGTCGAGCCTGCCTCGAAAGGCCCGGTCAGAAGTCCCAGAACCTCATTCCGGGGTACTTGGCCCGGTACTCGAACGCGTTGGTGACGTAGATGATGGACGAGCAGGACCCACGGGTCCCGCCGAGCGGGTTCTTGCACCTCTCGCCGACGGCGGTTCCGGACAGCAGCCCGTGTGCGCGGGCCTTGCCGCTGACCGCGTAGGAAGAGACCGGTCCGCCGCTGCCGCCGGACCCGGCCATGTTCCGTCCGGCCCGCTGCGTCACCTCGTCGACGAGCCGAACGGCCCCGCCGATGTCCTTGTACATGTGCTTCCCGATCACGCCCAGGCACACGTCTCCGGTCAGTGAACCGCTGGCGCGCACCTCCTGGCCGGGGAGAAGCCCCGATGTACGTCCTGCACCGGTTTCAGGTGCTGGTTGTCGTCGTCACCGGCGTGGAACCCGTCATGACGACCGGCTTGGAGAGTTCGGTGGTGTGGATCAGGATGTACGCGGCATCGTGCAGGACGTCCGTATCCGTCACCATGCCGACCCGCTTGGAGCGCGTCCCGTTGCAGATGGTGTCGCCGTATCCGCTGACCCAGTGCTGACTTGTCATCAGGCGTTGCCGGTTGAGGTGATGCACGGCGAACCCGGCCGTACACGTCCCCTTGGGCGTCTTGATGCACGACCCTCCGACCCACGGGTTCGAGTCGTCCCTGCGCGTCCACGTGGGAGTGCCCGCCTCCATCCCCTTCAGGACGACCGGAATCCCACCCGTCAGGCTCTCGGGTGTGCCGCTCGCATCGGCCCCGGCAGGGGTGGGGGGACGCCGTGGGCTCGATCTCGACGGCGAGCGCGTTGCCGTCGACGCTGGGCCCCGCGCCGGTGGCCCCAACTCGTCAAGCGGTACCGCGAGAGCCTCGAAGAGCTGTATTCCCGTATCGCCGCACAGGGGGCGCACGAACTCGGGGGAGGGGGCAGGCCGCTCGCGGCACGCTCCCTCCCCCGACCGTCTGCCGGTGCGGTCCCGGCAGCCATTCCCGCTATCGAACGCCTGCTCCTTCGTTGCTGTCCGAAGCCTCCGCCTCCGTCGCGGCCTGCTTCGGGCCATCGCCGTTCGGGTCGGCGTCCTTCTCGTCGTCCAGGACCTTCGGAACCCAGCGCAGGGTGAGGATGGCGAGGACGAGATGGAGGAGGCCGGCCGCGACGGCGACGATCTGGAGACCGGTGACGAAGGCGTCCTTCGCCCGGCCGATCACCGCGGGCGCGAGACCGGGGAGGTCGATCGTCTCGCCGAAGGTACCGGCGAGGTCGGGGCCCTGCAGTCGGAAGATGAGGACGGACAGCGAGCCGAGGAGCGCGATACCGAGAGCGTTGCCGATCTCGTTGCTGGTCTCGGCGATCGCGGCCGCGGAGCCGGCCCGCTCGGAGGGGACCGCGGCGACGGCGGTCTCGGCGACGAGGCTGAACGAGATGCCGTAGCCGACGCCCGCGAGAACCGTGGACGCGACATACCAGCCCACCCCGCCGGAGGAGGCGATGGGCAGGAGCAGGAGCAGACCGGTGGCGATGAACAGGTGACACGTGATGAGCGCCGACCGCTTGCCGATGCGCGCGACCAGCATGGGCGTCACGATGCACGTGACGGTGAGAAGCAGGGCCCCAGGGACCGAGAAGAGGGCGGCCCGCAGGACGGAGATCCCCAGAACGGACTGGAGGTAGACGCCCGACAGGTAGGCGGTCGCCGACCATGCGGCAAGCGGCAGAAGCCCGGTGACGATCGCGATGGTGAAGACCCGGTCCCGGAAGAGGCTGAGGTCGATCAGCGGTTCGTCGAGCGTGAGCTGCCGCCGGATGAACCACGCCAGGATGACCAGTCCGACCAGGCCCAGCAGCAGGGTGATCAGGGAGAATTCCTCCGCTGCCATGTGCTTGACGGAGTAGATGGTCAGCAGGAGGCCGACGACGGACTGCACGACGCTCAGGACGTCGACACTGCCCGTCCGCGTGGCCTTCACCTCACGGAGCAGGACCGGCGCGAGCGCCAGGAACAGCACGAGGATCGGAAGGTTGACCAGGAAGACCGAGCCCCACCAGAAGTGACTCAGCAGCTGCCCACCGACAGCCGGCCCGATCGCGAAACCTGCGGCGAATGCGGCAGCGAAGATCCCGATCGCCTGTGCCCGCTTCTGCGGGTCGACGAAGAGTTCGCTGAGCACCGCGAGCGCCGAGGGCAGCAGCGTCGCCCCGGCCAGGCCCATGAGCGCCCGGAAGGTGATGAGCATTTCCGGGCTTGACGCGAACGCCGCTCCCAGCGAGGCGAGACCGAACAGCGTGACACCGATCATCAGCAGCCTCAGCCGACCGTACCGGTCACCGATGTTGCCGAAGGCGATGAGCAGGGAGCCCACGACGAATCCGTAGATGTCCAGTGTCCACAGCGCCTGGTCGGCGGTGGGCGACAGGGCTTCCGTGACCTTCGGCATGGCCAGGAACAGCACCGAGCCGTCCATCGCGACCAGCAGAACAGGGCCGAGGATCACCGCCAGGCCCAGCCACGCCCGCAGACCTGGCTTGGGGGTATCAGTCGTCTTGGTCATGCGCACGAGCATGGGATTCCCCGGGGCGGGCAACCAGGCCCATGCCGGGGGTACACCCCACAGGGATACCCAGCTTCCGTTGTGCCCTCCTAGACTCGAAGCCATGGAAGTGGAGAGCCTGGGGACATTCCTCAAGACCCGCCGAGCTCGGGTCACGCCGGCTCACATCGGACTCCGCACCTTCGGCACCACCCGCCGTGTTCCCGGTCTGCGACGCGAGGAGCTGGCCCAGGTCGCCGGGGTGAGTGTCGGCTACTACACCCGTCTGGAGCAGGATCAGGCGGGCACGGCCTCCGCGCAGGTTCTCAACGCGCTGGCCCGCATTCTCCAGCTCGACCCGGCAGAGACTGCTCATCTGCACAACCTCGCGCTGAAACGGGCCGCCCCACGCATGGTCCGTCACCAGCACGAGCAGCTGCATCCGCGCGTAGTCGCGCTTCTGGCCTCCCTGGGCCAGAACACGCCGGCCATCGTCCTCGGCCGCCGGGGTGACGTCCTGGCGTGGAACCGCACCGGGCACGCCCTCTTTGCGGAGCACGTCGACTTCGACGCGCAGCATGACGCCGTGCGGAGGCCGTCGATACCGCGGATGTTCTTCCTCGACTCCCATACGCGCGCGCTGCATGAGAACTGGGACGAACTGGCACGCATCCACGTGGCGTTCCTTCGGTTCACCGCGGGCCGGTATCCCGATGATCGTCGGCTGGCCGAGCTCATCGGCGAACTGGTCATGCGCAGCGACGACTTCGCCAAGCTCTGGGCCGCGGGCGATGTCGCCGAATGCACCGTGGGCACCATGCATCTGCAGCACCCGACGGTCGGCAGGGTGAGCGTCGACTACCAGGTCTGGCTCCAACCCGACAGCCGCGACCACCGGTTGGAGATCTACACGGCCAACGACGGCCCTTCCGCCGACGCGCTGCGCCTGCTGTCCAGCCAGGTCGTGGAGCAGGAGCGCCTTCTTCCCGAGCCCGCCTCCTCGGAAGCGCCCTGACGCACGGTGTGGTTCACCCTGGGCCCCTCGCGGGCGGGTTTCGCCCCTGAGGTCCGGGCGTGACGCGCGGCTCGCAGGGCGTCGTGCCGGTCCGCGACTCCGAGGACGTGGGCGGTCCCGTCCTCAGCGTCCGCGCCGGTGCGTTCAGCTCGTTCGTCATGGGTATCAAGTCGGGTGAGCTGCACCGCTCGTAGCCACGAAGGGAACCCCATGACGACCGACTCCCCCCGCTGGTTCACGTCCTCGTACAGCGAAAACGGCGGCCAGTGCGTCGAGGTCGCCACCAACCTCGCCGCCCCGAACGGCGTCGTCCCCGTCCGCGACTCCAAGAACACGGGCGGCCCGGTCCTCAACCTGGCCACCACCGCGTTCGACTCCTTCGTCGCGGGCGTCCGGGCGGGAGAGTTCGGCACCGTCTGAACAGCGAGAAGCCCCACCGCACGGGCGGTGGGGCTTCTCGCTGTTCGGCGGAGGCGATGGGGCGGAGGCGGTGGGGCGGAGCCAGGGACTCGACCGCACGACGGGCGGGGGCCGGGGGGGGTGACTGCGCGGCCGACGGGGATCCGGGGGCCTCGGTCCGGCCGGCGGGGTCCGGAAGCCGCAGTCCGGCCGGCGGGGGCCGGGGCTGCGGGTCCGGCCGCCCCTGAGCGGGGCGGCGGCGTACGGGCGACGCCTTGGGGTGCTGCGCCCGCAGGTGCGGGGGCCCTTGGGCGGGCCGGTGCGTGCGGCGGCGGCAGGGGCTGGGACGCGCCCCCTCGGCGCCGGTCCATGTCCGTGGTGAGGCGTCGGCGTCAATCCGCCGTCGGCTGCCACTGCTGAGCGGCACGCATCGCTGTGCGTGCCCCCAAGGCTCCGACCAACACCGTCAGCAGGACGCATCCGACCGTGGCCGCACCAAGGACGCCCCAGGAAAAGGTTCCCTCTTGCACCATGGCGATGAAGAACAGGGAATGCCAGGCGGTGATGGCAGCGGACATCGCGGTCGAGATCAATAGAGGGATGGTCAAGTGCCAGAAGACCACTGATCTGAAAATGCCCTGGGTGCCGGTCAGGACTGCAAGGGGTGACAACACTTGCCGAATCCTCACGAATTCCGCAGCGGTACTCAGCGCGGCGGTCAGGAGCAGGAGGACAAGTCCCACAGAACCGAAGAGCAAGGTCCAGTTGTTCATGCGGTCCTTGTTCGCGGCGCCGACAAGCCACGCCTCACCCGGTGATTCAACATTCACCGCCGGCACCAGTGCGTACGCCGCTTCTTCGATCGCCGCTTGGTGGCCCGCGACTTCGGCAATGACGATGAGTGTGCCGTTGAGTTTATCGATGTCCAGTCCCGAGGGGGCGACCTGAGCCTGCAATCCTGGACCGTACCAACCAGAAATCGCCCCGACCCGGATATCGCTGCTCGTGGCCTCCTCCGGCCGGGCAGAGCACGGGAGGCTCAACGACCGCAGCGCAGTACACGTTCCCTGGACGAGAACCGACTGTTCCTCGGGAAATGCTTTCAGGGCGAGAAGGTGGGACCCTGCTGGGAGCGAACGGGCGAGAGCCTCAACCGCCGATGCCGTGAGATCGCGACTCTGAATGCTGACCACTCTGTCCCCCAGTCGGGCCTCAGAGGCGCGTGCCACGGCAGCGTTCTCACCGAGTCGGCTGTTCCATACCTGGATCTGACAGACGAGCCCGATACCGATGACCATGGCGAGCGCCAGGCGAACGATGACACCGGGGTGTGCGACAGTCCATCGCCCGCCGATCAACGCTCCTGGACGCCCGGTCCGGAACCCGCCTTCGGCGATCAAGCGGCCCAGCCCACGGCAGGCGGTCACGGCTACGGAAGGCAGCAGTGCCCACATCACCACGGTCCCGATGGCGAAGACGACGAGGCCGGGAACGTTCCTGACGTACTGACTGAGTACGACAGCGGCAATGCCCATGCCACACCCGACCAGTCGCCAACGGGGAACTTTCGAGGAGAACGATCGGGGCCTGGTGGCGGCTGCGCCAAGGTCCACCCGGTGGAGAAGGACGACGGCGGCGAGAGAGATCACGAAGGAGACCATCAGCGCGGCGGCCATCGCAGGCCACGCCGAACGCACGTCGGCGCTGTCGAGCAGGTAGCCCGTGGGCGGAATCCTGATGTCCCTCGACAATGCCACGGCCATGGGGAGCGTGGCCAGGGCTGTTCCGACCGCGATCGGAAGGGCGGCCTCCCCCGTGTTGACCACCGTGCGATGCCACCACGACGCACCCAGCGCTTGGAGCAGGTTGCTGCGGCGGTCCCGTGTGCTCGAACCGATGCGCGAGGCGACGACCAGGAGAGCTACCGCCGGAACCCCGGTCATCGCACCCAGGGCGAGCAGCACCTGGGAAAGGGGGCGGCCGTACAGGACTTCCCCCATCGGGTAGGGCCGACCGAATCCAGTCGTGTGGAACCATGACTCCTTTTGACTGGCACGGGGTGGCTGCGAGGGCCTGACGTACGCAAGGCGCTCGGAGGGGGAGACCAGCCCGGCCTTGGAAATCATGCCGACGTGACGTCCGTAGCGGCTGCTGATCTGCTCGCTCTCGCCCTGGCGGGCCAGTTCTGGGGAGAGCATCACCTCACCGGGCGCCGGCCAACGGGCGAGGCCCGGCGGAGGCTGTGCGTCGGATCGCAGAGGAACGATATAGACCACGGTGTGCTGGACCTCGCCGACCGCGTCGAACGCCTCCCTCCACAGCGCCACGGCATCCTGTTGGCGATCGGTGATCATCGGTCCCCGCGCCTGGTTGCGTGCGGCTCGCCCGTCGTAGGTGGCAGAGGCGACGGCCATACCCAGTACGACCAGTGCGACCGCCACCGCGGCAGTGAGCAGAGCCCAGAAACGCAGTCGGTCGCCTGGACGGCCCCGCCCGGCCGCGAACCCGACACGCAACAACTGCCCCCACAGCGGCCCACCGGGTGTGGGCGGACGGGTGGGCGCCTCGGCCTGTCGCTTGCTTTCAGTGACTGCGCTCACGGATTGACACCGTCCAAAGTCCCCGCCAGGAGACCGGCTTCGAGCTGTCGTGTGCATCCGGCGCGCGCGGCCACCGCGGGATCGTGTGTGACGACCAGCAGAGCGCAACCCCGCTCTCGGGAGACGGCGAACAGGAGATCGGCCACGGCCTCGCGGGCTACGGGGTCCAGCGCCCCGGTCGGCTCATCGGCGAGGAGGACACGCGGCTCGGTGATCAGAGCCCGGGCGACGGCCGCCCGCTGGCGTTCTCCGCCCGAGAGCATTCCGGTCGGCGTGCCTTCATCCGGTACGCCCAGCTCCATCAGCAGTTCGGCTGCACGCTTGTAAGCGCCACGATGCTCGCCACCACCCAGGAGTACCGGCAGAGCGACATTCTCCACCGGGGTGAGTTCAGGCAGCAGTTCACCGAACTGGAAGACTACGCCGATGTACTCGCGGCGGACTTGCGCCAACCGCCGAGCTGGTAACCCGGTCAGCTCTCGTCCGTCGACCCTGATCGATCCGCTGTCCGGTCTGATCAACCCGAGGATGCACATCAGCAGTGTCGACTTGCCTGAGCCGCTCGGTCCTGTGATCGCCATGGACTCACCCGGCTGGACGTCGAGGTCGACTCCGTCCAGCAGAACACGTTCGCCCAGCCGATGGCAGAGGCCGTCCACCTGCAGACCGCTCGATTTTCCGGCTGTCAATTTCGTAGGCTCCTTTTTCCTCACCCCGGCGTCGGGATGAGACAGTGTGCAAATGCCACCGCCGGGTCGACCATCGAGTGGCCGACCCGGCAGGGTAGATCGCCGTCAACGATCAGGGAGCAACCCATCCCGAGCAGTCGTCAGGCGAGCCGTAGTTCTCGTCACACGCCTGGAACTTTATGATCCGGGACCCGGTTCCGGACTCGACTCTCGTGCTGGGTCCGCTGTGATTCCACAGGGTTCTCTTGGTGCCGGCACTGGCCTGGCGGTAGTACTCCGCCTTGCCCGGGTCTCCGTCCGAGCTGCCGTCGTAGACGGAGATCTTGCCGTCGTCACCCTCCCACGGCGCCGTCGCGGAGACGCCACCGCCTTTCGCGGTGAGAGCCATCGCGCTGCCTGTAGGAATCACGAGACCGACGACAAGCACAGTTCCCACGACGAACTTCATTCGTGACATGCCATTCCCTTCTTTGACTACGAAAGGCCGCTCTCAGCCCCAGGCAATCATTGATCGATCAAGCTGTCACCACAAGAGGGGAATCGCGCCAGGCAGCAACGGGAAAGCGCCGTTGTTCCATGAGATCGCCCCGACCCACAGCGAGGCAAGATAGAGAGCGCCCCCGCGATGGCGCTACAGGCTTTTCGCCGATGTGTGCGCCGGCTCAGCAAGAGGTGCGGCACACATCAGGCCCTGTTGACGTGCGGACGGGTTGGTCCACTGGCTGACGATTCAGTATCAGCCGACATACGCTTCCCCCGCCGAGGTTGCCGGCCCGGCCGGTGTCTGGGTGATCCCACGTCGGCGTAGCCATCGACGCGGGTGGTCGTAGTCGTAGCCCTTGTCCGCGTGCAGTTTGGCGGGGCGCCGCCGTCGCGGTCCGCGGCGGGATCGGATCGGCGGGATACCGCGGACGAGAGGCTCGAGGGCCTGACTGTCGTGGAGGTTCGCGCCGGAGATCCCGATCGAGAGGGGCAGACCCGTACGCTCCGTGATCACGTGGGCCTTCGAGCCCTTCTTGCCCCGATCGACAGGGTTCGGACCTGTCAGCTCTCCCCTTTCAGGGCCCGCATGTTCACCGAGTCGATCACACAGCGGGGCCAGCCCAGCTCGCCCCGCCTGCCCAGTTCGTCCATGACCCAGACAGTGCAGCTTGGCCCACACCCGTGCTGTGCTCCACTCGGCGAACCGGCGGTGGGCCGTCGGCCCCGAAGGCCCGAACGACGAGGCAACTGCCGCCATGTACACCCCGACGTGGCCACGAAGATGATCGCAGCGAACACCTCACGGTCTCCGTACCGACGGCGACCAACGCCCTGCGGCCGAGACGAAGCAGGCGGCACCACCCGCTCGAGCAGCTCCCACAACTCATCCGGCACAAGACACTCAACGATCCCCACGACGCCAGACTGTCGAACAGCCCAGATGAGACCACTTCTTAATGCCCCATAAGGTAGATCACCCTCAATCAACCTCAAGAAAAAGCTTTTACCCGGCGCGACTGTCAGCAATGATGAGATAACTGTGCACAGGCCAACCCAACAAGGGGCGGTAAGAAGGAGGGATGCCTTGTGGGCATCAAGATAAACGGAGCCTTGTGTTCCGTAGTCGCATTCGCTGTAGTGTCCGGTGTTGCTGCGGCGCCTGCTTTCGCCCAGCCTTCGACGGCCGCCTCAGCCGACGAGCCGGCACCCGTCAATACCGCTCCCCCGGAAGAGCCCGAGGAAACCGACCTCGTGGAGAACCCGGAGCCTGAACCGGAACCTACATTCAAGCCAGAAAAGCCTCCGGTCGACACCCCGGATGCCGAATACTGTTCTCCGAGAAATGTCTACACACCGCAGACCAAGGGCAAGACGTACCACACGGGAGTCGGTCCGACGAACTCCAACTACAACGGCACGTCACGCACAGCGCGCTCGACCTTCGTTTCAGAGGTCACCGGCGAGGTGGGGGTGAGCGTCACTGCCGGGCTGTCGGGCAGCGTCGCCGCCATGATCGCGCAGATCGAGGGCAAGTACGAGGTCAACCTCAGCGCAAAACTTACCGCGAAACTCGGCAACTCTATCGCGGTCGACACTCCCCCGAAGAAGACGACGAACGCCAAGTATGGCGTCTACCGCCTCAAGAACACCGGCGTCAGCTACAAGATCTACAGCAACTGCCAAAACTCAACAAAAAAGACCATCACCAGTTATACCCCACTGAAGGTCGGTTGGTACTTGTGGGAAAACTGATCCCCCTCAAGTCCCGGACCGCTCGCCTGGGTCTGCCCTCGCTGACCCTCGCAGCCGCGCTGTGCGTCACCTCTTGCACGGATGGCGCGGACAGCACGACGAAAGCGAGGGAGGGGTCCCGCTCCACCAAGCCGGTTGAGACAGGTACACCCAGGGCGGAACACATCTCAGGGGAGTCGGTCTCGGTTGCCCCGAAGCCCGTTCAGGATGGGGCCGTCCTGCTCTCCGTCGCCGCCAGAAACGGTAACGCACAACTGCCTCTTCCCAAGAAAATGGGTGTCGGCCTCCTGGCCATCCAGGTCAATTGCCAGGGTGCGGGCACGTTGGAAGTGTCCGTAGACCCGGTGGGCATGTCCTTCCCCCTTGAATGCGTGCAGAACGAAGTGAGCAGCACCTACAACGAGATTCACCTCAAGAGGGGCCGAGACGAGGGAAGCGTGCGCGTTACAGCCCCTTCCGGTGTCCGCTGGGCCCTGACCGTCGAGCAATAGACGCTCACGCGGTGTTCCAGCGACCGCAGACCGAATAGTGAGTGGCCTCCCTTCCCGGATGGTTCCGGGAAGGGAGGCCAGCTCTTGTATGGGGTCAGCCAGGGCGGTCAACTGGTCCGGCGTGTCCGGCACATCACGCAGCTCAGGGCGCGGGGCGCGGGGCGCGGCGTATCGGTGCGGGGCGCGGGCGTGCAGCGCGTTCCGGGGTCAGGGGCGTACGCCGTCGAGGGCCAGGTGCAGCAGGCGGCGCGCGGCCGGCGGATCGTCCTCCGTGACCAGGGAGACCGCCTCCACCAGGGTGAGCAGGTCCTCCGGGGCGATGCCCGGCCGGACGGCGGCCACCGACAGGGCGCGGTCCAGCAGCACCGCCGTCGCCCCGCGCATCACCACGTGACACGCCTCGTCGGTCAACGCGTCGTCGTCCGCCGCGTCGGCGAGCCACGCGGCCAGACCGCGGGTGCTCGCGGCGCAGACCGCCAACTCCTCCAGCCAGGTGACGAGCCCCGTGCGGGGGTCGCCCTCCGCCAACTCGGCGGCCCGCAGGCGCAGGCGCTCCACACTGTCCCGGAAGACCTCTTCGAGCAGCGCGCGCCGGGACGGGAAGTGCCGGTGCAAGGTGGCGGAGCCGACGCCGGCCTCACGGGCGACCTTCTCCAGGGAGACCTGCGCTCCGTCGCGGGCGACGAGGGCCGAGGCCGTCGCGACGAGCCGTTCGTGGTTGCGCTGCCAGTCCGTCCGCTGCGGCCTGACCTCGTGTTTCACCACCTGCGCTCCCTTTCGCTCCAGACCCTCTTCGACAAACGGAGGGGCACCCCATATCGTAGCCGACGGAAAACGGGGTGGTACCCCACTTAAGCCGGGAGGCACAGCCATGTCCGCTTCATCACCGTTCGTCCTGGTCACCGGAGCGACCGGCAAACAAGGGGGCGCGGTGTTCCGTGCGCTGCACGCCTCCGGCGCCCCGGTCCGCGCCCTCGTGCGAGACCCGCACGCCGAACGCGCCGCCGCCCTCCGCGACCTGGGCGCCACCCTCGTACGCGGCGACCTCGACGACGCCGCGTCGCTCCGGGCCGCCCTCGACGGGGCCCGTGCCGTGTTCTCCGTACAGACGCCCGTCGTGACCGACCTGATGGGCGATGCCGAGGTCCGGCACGGGCGCAACCTCGTCGAGGCGGCCCGCGCGGCGGGCGTCGAGCACGTCGTGCACACCTCGGTCTCGGGGGCGGGGACCATCGACGTCGACGGCTTCGACGAGACCCGCTGGGGCGCGCACATGGGGCACTACTGGCGCAGCAAGGCCGCGGTCGAGGACGCCGTGCGCACCGCGGGCCTCCCCCGGTGGACGATCCTGCGGCCGGCCACGTTCATGGAGAACTTCGTCCGCCCGTCGCCCTACTTCCCCGACCCGGCGTCCAACCGCCTCCTCGTCGCCGTCGACCTCGACGCCCCGCTCTCCTTCGTGGCGGTCGCCGACATCGGAACGGCCGCCGCCGCGGCGTTCGCGGACCCCGAGCGCTTCCACGGCGTCGAGCTCGAACTCGCCGGCGACGTCCAGAGCTTCCGCTCGATCGCCCAGACCCTGTCCCACGTCCTCGGCACCGCCGTAGAACTCCCCGCCGACCCGGAAGAGGCCCGCGCCCAGGGCCTGATGACCGAGCTGTACCAGGCGCAACGGCACATGAGCGCCTACCCGGCGCCGGCCCGTCCCGCGTTCGCGGAGGCGGCGGGCATCACGACGACGACGTTCGCGGAATGGGCGCGGACCGCGCCGCGCCGGCCCGGCGCCTGATGCAGCGCCGTAACGGGCGGTCGGAGCTCCTGTGCGCGGGCGGACCGGACACGGCCGGAACCGCGAGCGACGGCGTGAACGGCACCTGAAGGGCGACCGGGAGGCCGCACGTGCCGGTCCGGCGGCGACGGCCGGGTCAGGGCTCCTCGCCGTCCGTCCCGACGGTCCGCTTCTTCTGGAAGGGGGCCTTGTCCTGGCCGATCCTCGGATCGATCTCGTACCAGTCGTTCTTTCGTGCGCTGTGCTTCCCCGCGGCGACGATGGCCAGACCTTCCTCGCGGAGGTAGTAGAAGATCGTGGCCGTGCCCTCCTTTCCCCGCTTCCCCTTGCTGATGTGCCGTACCTGCACGTCCTGGCCCTCTTCGTTGACGCAGTTCGCGCTGGGGTTGCCTCCGCCGACGGCCGCTCCGGCCGTCGCCTTCTTCACCTGCTTCTCGTCGGCCTCCGTCCAGTTCTTCCCCACCGCGTAGAGCTCGTCGGCTAGTTCCTCGTGCCGGGCGGGGTCGTAGTACCTGTCGCCGAAACGATGCACCTTCTTCTTCGGGGTCATGCCGTCCTCCTTCCGGTAGGGGGCGACGGCGGCGCTCGGCCGCGGCGCGGTCGGCGCGGGCGTACACACCACTGTCCTCACGCCTCTCGGGGCGGCGCAGGAAAGCACCCGCCGGACGGGTGAACCCTCTCCCGGCCTCCCCGCCGTCAGGAGCGACCGTCCGGGCCGGCAGGGACGACGGGGGCGGCGCTCGGCCCGGTCGGCGGCAGGCCTCTCAGGAGTCCTCCTTGAGCAGCGCCCGCCACCTGCCCCCGGTCTCGTAGTACGCGGCGCCCTTCGCCTGGTACTCCTGGAACGTGGGGTCCCAGGTCTTCGACGTGGGACCCTGCACCTCGCCGAGCTGGGGCCACTGGTGCTCCACGTACGTGTAGTCGAAGTAGGCCAGCCCGGCCAGCTCGCGTCCGAAGACCCGGAGCCGCCCCCGCGTCGTGTCGTAGACGTTGCCCGTGGTCCGCGGTGACGCGAGGAAGAACTTCTGCCGGGTGTGCACGCCGCCGAGCACCCAGGCGTCGTTCACCAGGATCGACCAGTTGTGTGATTTCAGCACGCCACCGGGGCCGAACTTCTTGGTGGCCTCGTGCATGGTCCAGAAGTTGTTCTTCACGTCCGGGTCGATGCCGCTTCCGTCGAGGTCGGGCGGCTGGTTCGTGATCCGCAGACTGCCGATGATCAGGCCGATGAAATCGGACTTCCTGCTCGCCCTCACCACGGCGTCGTAGACGCCCCAGGCCACCGTGACGGCCTCGTCGGAAAAGGCGTCCTTCCCGTCCCAGGTGCGGTCGAGCTCCGCCTCCTGGTACATCCGCTGAACATCCCGCGCGGCCTTCTTGAACTGGCTCTTGGTGAACATGTCGTTCTCCCTCCATCCTCGACGCGACGGATGCGGCCCCTTCCAGCAGACCACGGGTCCTGGGCGCAGGGCGTTCGGCGACCGCCGGAAGGGGGACCCCCGCCGAGACGGCCGCGCCCGCTCCGTTCCCGGCCCTCGGGAGCCGCTGCCGGCGCCCGGCCATCCCGGTGGCGAACGGCATGGGGAGCCCGCAATCTGGTGGACAGTGGCCGTCACGCGTTCCGCGGCCCCCGGTCCCCGCGCGCGGGGACGGTCGGGCGCCGAAGCGGGCGGATTGCCGATCGGGGGGACGGACCGAGGAGCAGCGCCATGGGCGAGAGCGTCAACGTCACCTTCCACAAGGGACTCAAGCCGAGCGATACGAGGAACCGCGATATCGAGGACGACTGGAAACTCAACCGGGTTCGGAACGACCTCGAGAACATCGGCTTCCTCCCTCGCGACAGCGGCGACGAGGTGGCCTACCGCTTCGTCAATCCCAACGCCAAGGACGTCACGAGGGGGCAGGCGGTCGTCTCCAGGGACCTGGAGGAGGCCGTCGACCTCAAGTACGTCCTCCTCTCCACCAACGTCCTGCTCACCAACGTGAAGGCGACGCGCACCGACTGGGTCGGGATCAGCAAGGACTGGTTGCAGCAGGGAAGACTGGCCGTGCGGATACGGCTGAACGAGAACGATCAGAGCGCCAGGGACCAGAACAAGCGGGTCGGCGCGTACCGGCCGCTCCTGCTGTCCAACGTCGTGCCCACGAGCACCAAAGTCATCGGGGCCTACACCAACCTCTGCGTGGTGGTCGCCGACAGCGTGGTGACGTTCGACATCAGCTCCAAGACGAAACTCGGCTTCGAGTTCACCATCCGCCCCGAGCAGGGGGACCCCATCGCTTCCAGCCTGTACCTGTGCGACCCGAAGGACCAGGAGCACTGGGTGACCGGCTCCCTCGGGCGGTACCAGTCGGTCCAGAAGACCATCCAGATCACCGGGCAGGGAGCGAAGCCGCCCAAGGACGAGATCCTGGCCCTCCAGAAGGTGGTGTTCACCTCCAGGGCGGTCACGGCCTACAGGGACGCGAACGGCACCTACCCGCCCGGACGGATCCCCCTCGACGCGAAGCCCACCGGCATGATCCCCGAAGGCTCGACGAAGCCGGGCAAGCCGACGCCCGGAGCCGGGTCCGATCAGACCTTCGGATGGATCGCCGACGTGCAGACGGACCCGTGGGACCAAGCCCTGGGCCAGGTCGTCGTCTACTTCTTCGTCTTCAAGGACTGGAAGACCGCCCAGGCGGTCATCGAGGGCTACAACACCCCTCCCCCCGACTCCTGGATGTGACCCACGGGCGGACCGGAGAAGCGGCGGAGGGGTGCTCCCGGCCGGTCCGCTCCCCACCGACCGCAGCAGAGAGGAAGACGTCGTGACCCTGACCCTGACCACGGTGAGGAACACGCGCGGCGCGAGCAAGTCGCTCCAGCTCGACCATGAGAGCAAGCTCACGCAGGCCCGGAACAAGCTCGAAGAAGACGGAATCATGTGGGAGGAGGCCGATTTCCTCGTCAACGACTCCCCGGTGGCCAGGGGCTCCGAGGAGAAGACCACGGTGTCGGAGATCATCGACGCGGACGAGGACAACACCATCTACGTCGGAAAGGTGCGGGAGAAGTCGCTCGACGACCCGGACGCGCCCAAGTACTGGAACCTGACGGACGCCCAGAAATGGGAACTCCTCGCGGGCATAGGCGTCCTGCGCGGGCGCACGCTGAGCAGGACAGGGCTGAAGAAGACCTTCCGTGACGTCTGCACCTGGAGCGAGTTGCCCCTCCACAACCGGCCCGACGTGAGCACGGAGAAGGCGACCACGTACACGTTCTCGGAGTTCACGAGCCATCTGGAGGTCTCCGGGGTGCAGTCCGCCTCCGTATCGCTCTCGGTGCCCTTCGGCGACGCCAAGGCGGAGTACGAGCACGAGAAGAAGCAGTCCCAGGGCCAGAGGAAGGTCTCGGAGCGGCTGGTCAACCGGTTCGTGGTCCGCAAGGTCATCCTCAAGCAGTACCTGGAGAAGATGATCCCGGCGCCGGACTTCGTGACGAAGGTCGCTGAGGCCAGCACGTTCCAGGGGACCCCGACGGAGGACAACTACAGGAACCTCGTCGCCGTACTGAACGACTGGGGCTTCTACGTGCCGACGCTGTTCACGCTCGGCGGACTCGTGTACGCGACGGAGACCACCGAGATCGAGGAGTTCTCCCAGGCCGAGACGGAGCGGAAGGACTTCGGCGCGTCCGTCTCCGCGACGTTCAAAGGCGTCGGCGGCGGCGCGAACTACAAGCAGGCCGAGGAGAAGAACAGCACGAAGTCGGGTTCGAAGAAGTACCAGAACATCACCCTGCAATCGATCGGGGGAATGGCCATCAGCTCGCACGAGGACTACACGAGCTGGGCGGAATCGCTGAACGGACCCGGCAACTGGGCCATCAACGAGTACACCGAGATGCTCCCCTCCCTCGTCGTCCTCAGGAACGGTGGGGACAGAGGCAGATTCGCAGTGCAGGACGCGATATTCGTGCTCCAGACGTTCTCCGCCAAGGAGTACAACTACGTGCACATCGGCAAGTACGTGAACAAGGTCCAGTCGCTCGTATGACTCCTTCGTTCGCATGACTCCTTCGTTCGGATCGGGGTCCGGTGTTCGAGGTCCGCGGACCGGGGCGCGGTGGGGCGATGGCCTTGGGCCGGCCGGGTGTCCGAGGGCGTCGCGGCCGACTGCCGCCGCGCCAGGAGGCAGCCTCCCTTACCGCAGTCCCCCCGCGTGGGCAAGCGGCCGTACGGGGCCTTCTAGGGTGGGGCCATGCCCACGCTTCCCGCCTACGCCCTCGTCGCCACCGACCTGGACGGCACCCTGCTGCGCCCGGACAACACCGTCAGCGCCCGGTCCCGCGCCGCGCTCGCCCTCGCCGCCGCCGCGGGCGCCCGGCATCTCGTCGTCACCGGGCGTCCCGTGCCCGGCATCCGGGCGCTGCTCGCGGACCTCGCGTACACCGGGCCCGTCGTGTGCGGGCAGGGGACCCAGCTCTACGAGGCCGAGGCCGGGGGCGGGCGGCTGCTGCGGTCCGTCGTGCTGGACCCGGAGGCGGCCGAGACCGCGCTGGGCAAGATCGAGGCGGAGGTCGGGGCGGTGTTCGCCGCCGTGGACCAGGACGGGGTGGACGGCCTGACCCTCATCGAGGCCGGATACCGGATGCCCAACGTGACGCTCCCCGCCCAGCGCGTGGACTCCCGCGACGCGTTGTGGGAGCGACCGGTGATCAAGGTGCTCGTCCGCCACCCGGAGCTGGGCGACGACGCGCTGGCCGCCGCCGCCCGCGGGGTGGTGGGCGACCTGGCGACGGTCACCATGGCGGGGCCCGGCACGGTCGAGCTGGCCCCGCGCGGGGTGGACAAGGGCACGGGGCTCGCGCTCGCCGCCGAGCTGCTGGGGATCGGGGCGGAGCGGACGATCGCGTTCGGGGACATGCCGAACGACCTGCCGATGTTCCGCCGCTCGGGCCACCGGGTGGCGATGGGCAACGCGCACCCGGAGCTGCGCGCGGCGGCCGACGAGGTGGCGCTGTCGAACGCGGAGGACGGCGTCGCGGCGGTGCTGGAGCGGTTGTTCGGCGGCTGAGGCGGCTGAGGCGGGGCGGCTGAGGCGGGGCGGGTCAGCCCTTCTCGCTCGGGTCGTTCCCTTTGCCGGTGTGCGCCTCTTCGTCGGTGTGCGCGTCCTTGCCGGTGTGCGCCTCTTCGTCGGTGTGCTCGTCCTTGCCGGTGCGCGCCTCTTCGTCGGTGTGCTCGTCTTCGCCGGTGTGCCCCTCGCTTCGGTCGCCCTCCTCTTCGGCGGGCTTCTCGCTCCGCTCCCCCGTGTTCCTCTCGTCCTCCGGGAGGTCCTGTTCGGTCCACAGCACCTTGCCCTCCGGGCCGTGCCGGGCTCCCCAGTGGTCGGCGAGCCGGGAGACGATGAACAGGCCGCGGCCGCCCTCGTCGACCGTTCCCGCGTGGCGCAGGTGCGGGGCGGCGGAGCTGCCGTCGTGGACCTCGCAGGTGAGCGCGGAGTCCAGCAGCAGGCGCAGCCGCAGCGGCGGGGTGCCGTAGCGGACGGCGTTGGTGACCAGTTCGCTGACGATCAGCTCCGTCGCCTCGATGGTGTCCGGGTCGATCCCCCACTCCGTGAGCCGCTCCCGTACGAGGCGGCGGGCCGTGGCGGGCGTCGTGGAGTCCTGCTCCAGGTCCCAGGTCGCCGAGCGGTGTTCGGAGATCGTGCCCGTACGGGCCAGGAGCAGCGCCGCGCCGGCGCAGCGGGCGTCGTCCGGCAGCTCGTAGACGATGTCGTCGCCCATCTGCTGGAGGCTGCGGCCCCTGCGGGCGAGGGCGTGCGCGATGTGCTGCGCCGCGTGGTCGACGGCGAGCAGGTCGGCCGTGCAGAACGCGAGGACGCTGCCCTCCTCCAGGGTGATCGCGGCGGGGGCGAACAGCGCGCTGTCGTCGGAGAAGAGGCCCGGCCCCTCCGGTACGTCGAAGGCGATCGCCTTCCCGTCCGGCCCGACGACCAGCGGCGCGGGGTGCCCGGCGCGGGCGACGGTGCAGGTGCGGGTGAACGGTTCGTAGACCCCGTACACGCAACCGGCGTGCAGCGGCTCGCTCTGGAGGGCGTCCCCGGGGGGCAGGGCGGCGCGTTCCTCGGCGAGCCGGTCGGCGCTCTCCTTGAGGCGGGCCAGGACCTCCTCGGGCTCCAGGTCGAGGCCCGCCAGGGCTTGGAGGACCGTCCGCAGTTGGCCCATGGCGATGGCGGACTGGAGCCCGTGCCCGGCGACGCCGCCGACCACCAGGGCGGTGCGCGCGCCGGAGAGGGCGATGGTGTCGTACCAGCAGCCGCTGTCCCGTCCGGGCAGCAGTACGTGGGCGGTGTCGACGGCGGCCTGGCGCCGCTCGGCCTGCGGGAGCAGCCGCCGTTGGACGGTGGAGGCGATGACGTGCTCGCGTTCGTAGCGGCGGGCGTTGTCGATGCTGAGGGCCCCGCGGGCGGCCGCGGCGGTGGCGAGGGAGAGGTCCTCCTCGTCGAACGGCCGGGAGGACTCGCAGCGGTAGAGGCTGACCAGCCCGAGGACCGCTCCGCGCTGGGTGAGCGGGACGACGATCATGGAGTGCGCGTCGGTCTCCGTGATGGCGCGCGCGCCTTCCGGGTCGGCCTCCAGCCAGGGCGTGTCGGAGCGGATCGGGACGAGCCGGGGCTGCAAGTCCCCGACGGCGAGCGCGTACGGCGTACGGGGGTGGAGGCGGCGGGTCGCCGACCGCCCCCGCGTCTCCTCCCCCACCGCCTGCCGGACGGTTCGGCACCGGCCGCTCGCCGCGCGGCGCAGCGGGGTCTCGGGCGGCAGCGGCCCCACCGGCGGGTCGGCCCCGCGCAGGACCTCGTCCACCACCTCGATGACGGCCAGGTCCGCGAAGTCCCGCACCAGGGCCTCGATGAAGCCCCGGCAGATGGCGCCGACCTCCAGGGTGCCGCCGACCGCGTCGCGCACCGCGGCGAGCGCGGCTTCGCGGGTCCGGGACTGCTCGCGCTCGGTGACGTCCACGACCGCTGCCAGTACGCCGAGGGGGGCGTCGTCGGGGCCGTCCAGCCGGTAGGCGGAGACCAGGAACACCCGGTCGCCGGGGATCTGCCGCAGCCTCCCGCGCACCAGGCGGTCGGGGACGGAGCCCTCGCCGGCGAGCACCGACGCGAAGACCCGCTCGACCTCCTCGGGGTCCTCCAGCCGGAAGACGTCGTGGAACCGGCGTCCGATCAGGTCGCCGGTGCCCACGCCCTCGACGCGGGAGTTGGCCCGTACGAGCCTCATCCGCTGGTCGAGCACGACGAGGGTGACCGCGGACTGGGCGAAGAGCATCCGCAGGAGCGCCTCGTCCAGGGCGTCCTCCGGCGTTCCGGACCCGGCCCTTCCGGGCCCGGCCGGGGTCTCGGCGTCCGACACGGCTCCACCCACCTCACGGCTCCGGCGCACCGGGTCGCCGGCGCGCCGGACCAGCATCACCCGCCTCCTGGGGACCGGCCACCGGTGCGCGGCAGAGGCGTGACGGCGGTGGGGGCGGGCGGGGGCGCACCCTGCGGGGCCGGCCGGACGGCCTGCCGCTGATCCTGGCGTGCTGCGCGTAGTCGGCCGAGGGGGGTGCGTGCGGCGCGTCCTGCCGGGACGCGACACGCATGGCACCGTTTGGCACCACATGGCGTCTCGCGTCACCAACAGCGGCACCGTCCGGCACATCACCCGTCGCGCCGTGGTGCCACATGGCATCACGTGGTGCCACGGAGTGGGGCGGGTGCCACTCCGCGGCACCGAGCGGCACCCCTATTTTTCGCCCCTTTACACAGGTCAGCAGCGCCTCCGCAGCGCCCGGCCCACTCCGCCTCCCCTTCGGGCTTGCATGTGGCACCACCGTGGTGCCATGATGGCGTCATGGACCTCACGCCTTACGTTGACACCCTCCGCCGCGAACTCGCGGTGGCCGCCGAGGCCGGCGGCGACGAAGCCCGCGAACTGGCCGAGCGGCTCACCGCCCCGCTGGAGTCGGCGGCCCGGCTGACCCTGCTCAACGTGCTCTCCGCCGCGATGGACGAGATCACCCGCGAGCTCGCCCCCGGCTCGGTCGACGTACGGCTGCGCGGGCTCGACCCCGACTTCGTGGTGACGCCGCCGCCGGGCGACGGCGTCACCGCGGCGGAGCCGTCCGCACCCGCCGAGGCGTTCCGGGCGTCGGCCCCGGCCGAGGGCGACGAGGGCGGCACCGCCCGCGTCAACCTGCGCCTGCCGGCCCACCTCAAGGCGCGCGCCGAGGAGGCCGCCGCCCACGAGGGCCTGTCGGTCAACGCGTGGCTGGTGCGCGCCGTGTCGGCCGCGGTCGACGGCGGGACACGACCGCGTACGACGGAGAAGGCCCGGTCCGTCGGCCAGAGCTTCACGGGCTGGGTGCGCTAGCCGCAACCCGCCCACCCCGCTCATCCATCACGTCCCCGACGGGGACGCCCCGAAGACCCACGAGGACGGAACAGCCATGCCTTCTTTCGACACGCCCGAAGCCATCTCGACCACCGCGCAGGTGGAGGCCGGGTCCATCCAGTTCACCGCCGCCGACCGCACCGACACCGTCGTCGAGGTCCGCCCCCGCGACCCCCGCAAGGACCTGGACGTGCGGGCGGCCGAGGACACCGAGGTGGCGTACGCCAACGGCGCCCTGACCATCAGGACGCCCAAGCCCAACCTGTTCGGCCGCGTCGGGGCCGTCGACGTGACGGTCGACCTGCCCACGGGCTCGCAGATCGACGTGGCCGGCGCGTGGACGCAGGTGCTCGGCGAGGGCCGGCTCGGCGAGGTCCGCGTGAAGACCTCGTCCGGGGACGTCCGCCTCGACACCACCGGCCCGCTGCACCTGAAGGCGTCGCACGGCTCGATCACCGTGGACCGGGTCGAGGGCAGGGCCGAGATCACCACCAGCTCGGGCAGCCTGCGCGTCGGCGTGGTGGACGGGCCCGCCGTCCTGAAGAACTCCCACGGCACCACGATCGTCGGGGCCGCCACCGGCGACCTGCGGGTCAGCGGCGCCAACGGCGACATCGAGATCCGGCGCGCCGAGAACTCGGTCGCCGCCACCACCGCCCACGGCACCCTGCGGGTGGGCGAAGTGGTGCGGGGGACCGTCCAGTTGGAGACCTCCTACGGTGCCATCGAGGTCGGCATCCGCGAGGGCACGGCCGCCTGGCTCGACGCCTCCGCGGGCTCCGGCCAGGTCCGCAACACCCTCACCGCCTCCGACGCCCCGGAGCAGGCCCAGGAGACCGTCGAGGTCCGGGCCCGCACCCGGCACGGCAACATCGACATCCGCCGCGCCAAGGTCTGAGCCCGCCCCGCGCGCACCACGGCGCGCGGCCCCCGCCCCACGCGACACCTCACGTGCCACCCCACGCGACACCCCCCGTACCGCCCAGGCGACACCCCGCGTGCCGCCCCGCGCGACACCCCCCGTACCGCCCAGGCGACACCTCGCGTGCCGCCCCGCGCACCACGGCGCGCGGCTCTCCGCGCCGCGCGCCCACCACGCAACGCCCCGCGCGGCCCGCCCCGCAACGCCCCACGCGGCCCTCGCACCCCACCCCGCAACGCGCCGCGCGGCCCTCGCGCCCCATCCCGCGCCCCGCCCCGCTCGCCATCCACTCCCGTCTCCGAACGGAGGACTCCATGGCTTCATCTGTCATGCCCACGTCCAATCGAGGCGTCGGCCACCCGTCGCCGTTCGCCGTCTCCGCCGCCGGCCTGCGCAAGTCGTACGGCGACAAGACCGTCCTCGACGGCATCGACCTGCGCATCCCTGCCGGGTCCGTCTTCGCCCTGCTCGGCCCGAACGGCGCGGGGAAGACCACCGCCGTGAAGATCCTCTCCACGCTCGTCGCCGCCGACGGCGGACAGGCCCAGGTCGCCGGCCACGACATCGCCACGTCACCGGGCGGGGTCCGGGCCGCGATCGGCGTCACCGGGCAGTTCTCCGCCGTCGACGGGCTGATCACCGGCGAGGAGAACATGCTGCTCATGGCGGACCTGCACCACCTCCCCAAGCGCGAGGGGCGGCGCGTCGCCGCCGAGCTGCTGGAGCGGTTCGACCTCACCGGCGCCGCGCACAAGCCCGCCCAGAGCTACTCCGGCGGCATGAAGCGCCGCCTCGACATCGCCATGACCCTCGTCGGGAACCCGCGGATCATCTTCCTCGACGAGCCGACCACCGGGCTCGACCCGCGCTCCCGCCACACCATGTGGCAGATCATCCGCGAGCTGGTCTCCGGAGGCGTCACCGTCTTCCTCACCACGCAGTACCTGGAGGAGGCCGACCAACTGGCCGACCGCATCGCCGTGCTCAACGACGGCCGCATCGCCGCCGAGGGCACCGCCGACGAGCTGAAGCGGCTCATCCCCGGCGGACACGTCCGCCTCCGCTTCTCCGACCCCGACGCCTACCGGGGCGCCGCCGACCTCCTGCGCGAGGTCACACGGGACGACGAGGCGCTCACCCTGCAGATCCCCAGCGGCGGCAGCCAGCGCGAGCTGCGCTCGCTCCTGGACGGACTGGACGCCGCCGGCGTCGAGGCGGACGAACTGACCGTGCACACCCCCGACCTGGACGACGTCTTCTTCGCCCTGACCGGCTCCGGAACCGTCCAGAGATCCGGCCCCGGCACCGGGGCGTCCGACCGGCACCCTCCCGCCTCCCCGACCGCACCCGCCGCCCCGTCCCAGGAGACAGCCCGATGAGCACCCTCGCCCTCGCCGTGCGCGACTCGTCCACGATGCTGCGCCGCAACCTGCTGCACGCCCGGCGCTACCCGTCCATGACACTGAACCTGCTGCTCAGCCCGGTCATCCTGCTGCTGCTCTTCGTCTACATCTTCGGCGACGTGATGAGCGCCGGGATCGGGGGCGGCGGCGCCGACCGGAGCAGGTACCTGGCGTACGTCGTCCCCGGCATCCTGATGCTGACCATCGGCGGCACCACGATCGGCAGCGCGGTGTCCGTCTCCACGGACATGACGGAGGGCATCATCGCCCGCTTCCGCACGATGGCGATCCACCGCGAGTCGGTGCTCATCGGGCACGTCGTCGGCAGCGTGCTCCAGTGCGTGATGAGCGTGGCCCTGGTCGGGGCGGTCGCCGTGGCGATCGGGTTCCGGTCCACGGACGCCACCGCCGCGGAATGGCTCCTCGCCCTCGGGCTGCTGGCGCTCGTCTCCCTGGCGCTCACCTGGATCGCGGTGGGGATGGGCCTGTCCAGCCCGAACGCGGAGGCCGCCAGCAACAACGCCATGCCGCTGATGATCCTGCCGCTGCTGTCCAGCGCCTTCGTGCCGGTCGACGCGATGCCGGGCTGGTTCCAGCCGATCGCCGAGTACCAGCCCTTCACCCCGGCCATCGAGACCCTGCGCGGCCTGCTGCTCGGCACCGAGATCGGCCACAGCGGGTGGCAGGCCGTCGCCTGGTGCCTGGCGCTCACCCTGCTCGGGGCCCTCTGGTCCAGGTCGCTGTTCAACCGCGACCCGAAGTAGCCGCGGCCACCCGGCCCCGGGGGCGGCGTACACCGGCACCCGCCGGCGTACGCCGCCCTCCCGGCCGTCCCGCGGCGGCGACCGGTCCGCCCGCGGGACGGCGGCGCGCCGGACGCTTGCCGGGGCCGCCGCACGACGCGGCCGGCGCGGGGGGGGGGGGGGGGGGGGGGGGGGGGGGTTTGTTGGTGGGGGCGGGGGGGGTGGGGGGGGTGGGGGGGGGGGGGGGTGGGGGC